>CAITUB010000019.1 GCA_903895515.1 uncultured Acidimicrobium sp.
ATTTGGCAATGACCTCGTATCAAACAACGTGACCATTCCAGCTGGCGCAGTAAGACTCGCGGGTTCTATTTGTGCATCAGGATTAGCGCCATTAACAAACATCACGCTCAGAGTTGCATCACTACGTGTTGGATTCAGAATCACTAATTGCTCGGTACTCCCGTCCAATTTTTCACCATCTGCAAACCACCACTCAGAGCTCAGTCCACTCGCGCCTAGCGCCATGGTGTATCCCAACCGACCATCTCCCAAATAGTGCTGCGAGCGTCCGACGACCAACTTTCCGGCAGTGGCGTGTACTTCAACTGCGACCACAGGTTCATTACGCGCACCTTCATCCGCCATATTCAGCGCAATTACTGAGCGCGGAGGAATAACGAAGCCGTGCAAACGGCTTGGCTCACGAGTGGATTCCGTCGTAACAAAAGAAACATCGACAACCGTTGAGTCGCTATATGGATTCGTAAGCACAATGTGGTCCAAGCTGTCTGCGCCAGTAAATCCATCTGCAAAATACCAATCTGTGGCTGGTTCGTTTGCACACTGAGCAACCGAATTACCTGCAGGATGATTAATGAACTGTTCGGCAGTGCCGACACCGCCGAGAATTTCCACGATCGTGCTGATAAACGACGACTCAATTCCTTCTTTCACATTTACTGCAGCCTGCGACCGAGCAGCAACAGTCACTGCCGTTACTACCGGGGACACACCAACTCCAAGACGGGTCACTGTGGCATTGAAGTCGGCATCTGAAGGATTAGAAATAATGATTGATCCAGAAATTGTTCCGTCATTTCCAGGAACACCTGGGCAAAACCAACTTGTTGAGATGCGTTGATCCAAAGAAACAACTGGCATAACCGGCACTGGTGCGACAGCAGATTCAATCACTGCGGTGTCACGTTGGTTTATCAGCACCATGACACCAACAATCAACAGTGACAGCACAAATACCGCCAACTGACGAATGCTGAGATGCGTGCGGTTCTGAACGCTTGCTAGTCGCTGGTTTTCGTTCATTGATCGCCGCCTGTAGAAAACGAAAATGCAGGAGAGTCTTGATCGCCGATGACGATCACTTCACGTTTTCTTGCTATCGATAATCGACGTTTAATTCTTCCGATATCAAACACTGCAAGCATCACCAATAGCCAGAGCAACGATTGAACGAGGACAAAAAAGTATTGCGAAATTGGGGTGCTGTAGTACAAAGTTGCCGAACCACCATCACTCACATCAAATGCAGTGGTTCCACCGAAGGCAATTCGAGGGAGCACATCCACACCCGCTACCTCTAGCCGTAGTCGATCGCTAAACGGCACTGCTAGGTACACCGTGGACGCACCAACTTCAGTAGGAACGCTTGAAACATCGTCAACGCGCGCGATCGGCATTGTTGATTGCAAAACAGATGACAGCAACACTTCATCGCCTGCCTGTTTGCTCAACGCAGAAGAGTTTTCATCTAGTACCGACAGCGATGGCACCCAGGCCATATTTTCATAAATCACCAAATCGCTTGCAAGATACACGCGCCGAAAATCAAGCTGTGTGGAAAGTGCGGCGAGCAGACCTTCAGGAAGTGGCAACGGTTTGTCAATTGTTGATTCCCCACCATCAATTTGAGGTATCACGACATACCGAATAGCGAGCGGCGCCAACAGTCGACCACCGCGCACGGTCTCGCGCCAGATAATGGCGTGAAGCGCGCTTTCCACATTGCTGCTGAGTCCATTCGGCTTGACCCACCGATCTCTCATGGTCAGCTCGCCGTCATCTGCAACAGCAAATGCAACTTCGTCGGTTACGCGCATGGCCGAGATCGGAAGAGCTTCACTTCGACCTACGTACACAACGTTGTAGTCGCCTTCTGGAGGATTGGCTTGTAACTGCGTGTACAAATCGGCGATAGCGGTTTTGGATTGATTCCATGATCCACCCACCGCCATAGAAACAGCCGGTAGCGCTCCAATGAATGACACAGCCACAGCAAACGAAACAATCGGTTTCCACCAGCGATATGCCAATGTCAGTTCATCATCGAAAACAAAACTCGCCAACGCACCAGCACCCAGCGCTATTCCACAAGCAACGATTGCCAACAATTGGCCGAGGCTTGGTGCGGGGATGTTCAGCACATTGACATCAATCGCAACAATCAATAGTCCAGTGAGTACGACGAGTGATAGTGAGCGCGTTGCCCAGATGAAGGTGGTCGACCGAGTTACCACAACGCTGACAAAAACAGGAACGTAGAGGCCCAGCGCAATGATTCCAAATCGCAGCAAGCCACCATCAAACCGAGCG
>CAITUB010000020.1 GCA_903895515.1 uncultured Acidimicrobium sp.
ACCAATTCATTTGGCGCAACACATCAACTTGATCTTCGCCCGGTGATGTCGGTGCATGCGCGCGTGTCACACGTGCAGCGAGTTGCTGCAGGGCAAGGCGTGTCGTATGGGTTGAAGCGACCACATGAACAAGATGCAACCGTTGCCACTCTTCCGCTTGGCTATGCAGACGGCGTGCCCCGTGGTTTGTGGGAGAGCGGGTCTGTACTCATCGGTGGAATTCGCCGCCCGTTTGCCGGTGTAGTCACGATGGATCAGATCATGGTGAACTGCACAGATGATGCAGTGCGCATTGGCGACGAGGTGGTGTTGATTGGCGCACAGGGTTCTGAAGTTATTACCGCCAATGAATGGGCTAACAAAATGGGCACCATTGGCTATGAAATTGTGTGCGCAATCAGTGCTCGAATGCCGCGCAACTACATCAATTAGTTCGCCTGCATTACTACCTAGGCTGAATACGGCCTTCCCTCATGATTACATTGACTGCACCGCACCAAACAGACACCGCAGGCATAGCCGCGGTGATTGCTGGCTTGGCAAAACCTGGAGACATGTTTGTGTTGATTGGCGAAATGGGCGCGGGGAAAACATATTTTGCGCAACAATTTGGCAAATCGCTTGGAGTATCAGAAGCAATTACTTCGCCAACATTTAATTTGCTACATAACTATTCGGGCGGTCGGATTCCCATGCATCATGCCGACTTGTATCGCCTAGAGCGCACCGGTGAACTTGCCGACTTAGGAATTGCTGAACTCGTTGAAGCAGGTGGAGTTGCGCTGGTGGAGTGGGGCGATGTTGTGGGTGATGACATCGGCGACGGACTGACTATCACGTTGAACCATGTTGATGGAAGCGAAGACTCGCGACGCATTGAAATTGGCTGGCGTGGCAAGCAATGGGAAACGCGATGGGACAAACTTCGCACATCGCTTGCGCGGTGGTCGGCATGATCATTTTGGGAATTGATACAGCAACCGATGCAGTAAGCGTTGCGTTGCACGATGGCGATGTGGTTCTTGCAAGCAGCGAAATTCGTAGCGATCGTCAACATGCCGAAGCACTCACACCGATGATCGACTTCGTGTGCAAACAAGCATCTGTCGAACTATGGGATGTTGGTGGAATTGCAGTTGATATTGGGCCTGGCCTGTTTACAGGTATGAGAGTTGGCATTGCCTCTGCACAAGCGATTGCACAAGTAATTGACGTTTCGATTATCCCCGTTACCAGCCTCGACATTTTGGCTGCAGCGGTGCAGACAACCAACGAAGTCATCGCCTCCGTTGTCGATGCTCGACGCGGTGAGGTGTATTGGTCGCTGTATCGCATGTCTGATGGAAAACTGAAACAAGTAGGCAAGCCACAAATTGGGTCACCAGAAATGTGCGCTGTCGATGTGCTTGACCGCGGGCAGTCAACGTTGCTCGTAGGTACAGGTGCTCTGAAGCACGAAACCGAGTTTCGCGAACGACTGAACCCAGTGCTTCCTGCGCTGGAGTTTGCAGACGACAAGTATTCAATGCCGCTCGCTTCATCATTGGTTGAAATTGCCCACGAACGCGCATTGCGTGGCGAGTGGGTACTCGTGGATGAAGTAGTTCCCATGTATTTGCGTGCACCTGATGCCGAAATCAACTGGTCCACCAGGAGTGCGCAATGAGCATTCTTGACC
>CAITUB010000021.1 GCA_903895515.1 uncultured Acidimicrobium sp.
ACACGCTGTTGTTCACCACCAGAGAGTTGATTAGGAAAACGATCTTCTTTGCCAGCGAGACCAACGAGGTCGAGCACGATGGGAACTTGACGAGCGATTACGTGGCGCGGCTTGCCGATGACTTCTAATGCGAAAGCAATGTTTTCAAACACCGTCTTACCCGAAAGCAGTTTGTAGTCCTGAAACACATTGCCCATGTTGCGACGCAAGAACGGCACACGAGAGTCGGGCAAATCATTGACGTTCTGGCCAGCAACCCAAACATCTCCACGCTCAGGTCGTTCCTGGCGGTTGATGAGGCGCAAGATGGTCGACTTGCCTGACCCCGATGGGCCAACCAAAAACACAAAATCACCCTTGGCGACGTCAAATGATGCGTCCCGAACCGCAACGGTTTCGGACCCGTACCTCTTGGTCACATTTTCCAAACGGATCATGG
The DNA here is from genome assembly GCA_903895515.1 of uncultured Acidimicrobium sp. Classification (GTDB taxonomy): domain Bacteria; phylum Actinomycetota; class Acidimicrobiia; order Acidimicrobiales; family Ilumatobacteraceae; genus UBA3006. The sequence goes on from CAITUB010000021.1 coordinate 440, forward strand.
GGCCCCTCTCAGGCAACAGGTTATGAGTCTAATTTATGAATCAGAGTTTGCACGTCGCCAGCGGAGGAAGCCTTCCATAAAGGAATCCAGGTCTCCATCAAGGACTCCTGCGATATTTCCGCTTTCAATTTCGGTGCGAACATCTTTCACCATTTGGTACGGCTGCATGACGTAGCTGCGGATCTGACTTCCCCAGCCCACCTGTGCCTGTTTGCCACCGATACTGCGCAATTCGTTTTCGCGCTCTTCTTCAATTCGTGAAGCAACCATGGTCTTCAAACGCTTCAACGCATTTTCGCGGTTCTGCAATTGCGAACGCTCTTGCTGCGATGAAGCCACAAGTCCAGTTGGTTCGTGAATCAGTCGAACTGCAGATGAGGTCTTATTGACGTGCTGACCACCGGCACCCGATGCACGAAACACTTCCATGCGAATGTCTGCTTCGTTGATTTCAACATCAACTTCTTCAAGCACTGGCCAAATTTGCACGTTGGCAAAGCTTGTCTGCCTGCGACCTTGGTTGTCGAACGGGCTAATGCGCACCAGGCGATGTGTGCCGCGCTCGGACGTGAGCAGTCCATATGCGTACCGACCGCGCACTGTGAAGTCTGCTGACAAAATTCCGGCTTCGGTGCCTTCAGAGACGTCACCAATTTCAATATCGAAACCTTTTCGTTCTGCCCAGCGCGTAAACATGCGCAACAGCATCTCGCTCCAGTCTTGAGCGTCAACGCCACCATCTTTCGCGTTGATTTGCACGATGGCATCGGCCTCGTCGTGCACGCCCGTGAACAGGCTGCGCAATTCAAGGGCATCAAGTTTTGTTCGCGCCTGCGAGATTCCGCGTTCCAAGTCCGGCTCTTGGCTCTCATCATCAATTTCACGTGCCATCTCGTGCAGCACTTCCAAGTCCTCAACCGATCCGGCCAACGAGGCAAACGCGTCCAAGTCGGCTTTCAGGTTTGAATATTCGGAATTCACTTTCTTCGCATTGTCCTGATCATCCCATAGGTCTGGACGAGCTACTTCAATTTCAAGTTCGGCAATACGCAATCGACTTGGTTCCACCTTTAAGTACACCGACGCTTCATCTACTCGTCGTCGAACTTCAGCGAGGTCGTTTGAAAAATCACGCATGACAGTTACCTATTCGGTGTTGCGATTAATCGCGCCCGTGGCACATCTTAAATTTCTTACCCGATCCACATGGACAAGAAGCATTACGCGGCGTGAGCGACCAATCGTCTGCAGATTTCACCACAGTCTTTTGTGCAATTGGGGCGGCTGGCACTGGTGGAGCCAACGGGTCTGCAGTTGCGCCCACAAAACCACCCTGTGTTTCAGAGTCAAACGACGATTCTTGAATGTTTTCTACTTGCAAAGCTGGAGCATCGTTTTTGACCACTTGAACATGCATTACATATTTCACGAAGTCTTGAGCAATGCCCTTCATGAGCGCGCCGAACATTTCGAATCCTTCGCGCTGCCATTCGGTGAGTGGATCTTTTTGTCCCATTGCACGAAGGTTGATTCCCTCTTGCAAATAGTCCATCTCTTCGAGGTGTTCGCGCCAACGTTGGTCGATAATGCGCAACATCACCTGACGCTCAACTTCGCGCATGGTCTGTTCACCCATTTCGGTTTCACGTTGCGCGTAGTAGCGAGATGCATCGGCCATCACCAGGTCGTACATGTCATCAGTTGAACCACAGTTGGCAAGTGAGCCTTCGGTAATGGTGGTTGGCCAGAACGAGACCAACTCTCGGGCGTGGCCTTCCAAGTCCCATTCATCTTCGGCATCTGAAACGCAGTGACTGTCGATCAATGAATCGACTGCGTCTGCCAAATACTCCATTGCTGCAATTTTGAGATCAAGGCCTTCAAGAATTTGATC
>CAITUB010000022.1 GCA_903895515.1 uncultured Acidimicrobium sp.
GGAATCAACTTGCTTCGCGCCGACGAGCCAATGCCGTCCGCAGCAACAAGCAGATCAGATGTCACGCTGCGACCGTCCTTGAAATTCACCGTTACCGATTCTGGAGTTTGACTGAAGTCCGTCATTTCTGAACTCAGGTGATACTCCTGCATTCCAAAATGATCCAACGTTGATGCATACACCGTGTTCCACGAGCTGAACAAGTAATTGTGTGCTGCTTCGTACGTCACGTTGCTGTCTGCATCGAGATACACAATCTTGCTGGTGGCAACTGAAATTTTTGTTAAGTCCACTCCCGCACGAGATTGCAGGTAGCGATACGTCGCTGGCAAAAACCCGATACCTGCGCCGCGTTGTTCCAGCCGCACTGCAGAGCGTTCGTAGACCGACACGTCATAGCCAAGGTCGCGCAATAGACAGGCAGCAGTTAGCCCGCCTAACGACCCCCCGACTATAGAAACCTTCATCGGGCTAACTCTAAGACAATCAACGCCCAAACTCCTTCTTGAGAACTATGACTACTAAGGATTTACTGTCGAGTAACTAGGTGAACAATCTTCTTCTATCTATTTCTTTCGTATTGCTATACCTTCCACCTGATGGGCTCAAATGAGTTCACACAAATATAAATGGGGGTTTATATGGGTGAAAAGATAAAAGGGTTATTGCCATTAGCAATAACCGCATCAATATTGGTAGCAATCTGGATTGAAGTTTCTTTGAACTTCACATTTCATTGGGTAACAGTTGGTGACTTAGGAAACGGCCTTGGCCTTCCACAGTTATTGCATCTTGTATGCCCTGCTGCCTTTGTTACTTGGGGTTTCTATTTCGCCGCAGGCGGAGGAAAAACTGGTTTCCAAAAAACAGTGTGTGGATCGATCATTGGTTCGGTAGCTGGATTGATACTCATGGTGGTTGGACCAAACGTTGCAAAGCTTCCTGATTTCTGGGGCTTGTCTGCAACGGCATTTGTCATTGCGTTCTTCCTCATTATTGGAATGGCGCTTGGAGATTTGTTCTATGTTCCAGCAGCCTTTGGTGCATTCGCATCCGTGGTGTTCTGGTGGATCGCAACAGGTCTAGACCGTTGGGCAGTAGGTGGCGGTGGAACCGGCAATACCGTCGCTGGCCTTGGAGATCCCGCAACCGCTGGCGCAGGAGCCTTTGGAGGCGTTATTTCTACGCCTGCAATCTGGGTTTTTGTTAGCGTACTTGCATCGCTACTTGCAGGATGTGTGCTGGGTTACCTACACACCACCATTGCAACAGCAATAACACCAAAAAAGGGGAACTAAACAATGGCAATCAAACTCGCAAAATTTCGTGACGTAGCAAACGGCCTACAGCCAGGTCAGTTTGCAGTTGGAGACCGCACAACGGTGAATTCAATTGCAGATGTTGATCCAAAATACAAAATGTTGATGGACAAACCATTCGCATGCGTAATGGCTGTTATGGGTGCAGACGGACGTCCAAACCTGACACCAATGTGGTTCGACTACGAAGGTGACAAAGTGTTGGTCAACGTTGCTTCGCAGCGCACCAAGACCAAGTGGATTCGCAAGACTCCAAAGATCACCATCATCATTGTGAACCCAGAGAACATGTACCACTGGATGAGCATGAAGGTCAGCGTTGAACGTGAAATCTTGGAAGACGATGCAAAAGAAGGCGCATGGGTAACATCGCAACTCAACCGCATTTGGCAGAAATACATTGGCCAAGGCGATGAGTACGGCCTACGTGACCCATCAATCGATGAGCGTCGCGTGTTGTTCGTGTGCAAGGTTGACAGCATTGCAACCTTCGGAGAGCCAGGCTGATCGTTAACGATTACAACTAGAAATCCTGGGTTGACATGCCACAAGCATGTTGGCCCAGGATTTTTTTGTTTCTACCAGTTAGCGAAAGTTTGTTCGAGAATGCTGGCAGTCTCCTGATCGTGAATGGTCTTCGAACCTGTTGCAGGACTACCCGACTCCACACGTGAAACGTGGCGCCAGTCGTAGCCATCATTCTTAATTGGCCACACGATGGCATCCACAAAGCGCCACGCGCCCATGTTTTCTGGTTCTTCTTGCACCCACACCACTTGCTTGGCGTTTGGATAGCTGGCAAGAATTTCGCGCAACTGCACGATTGGGAATGGATACAACTGCTCCACTCGAACGACTGCAACATTTGCACCAAGCTTGTTGCGCTCTGTCATGACGTCCCATGCAACTTTGCCCGAGCACAACACGATGCGAGTTACTTTCGACTTGTCGGCAATTGTTGGGTCGTCCAAGATTTCTTCGAAGCTGCCCTTTGTTAGATCGGTAATCAACGAGCGACTTTCCTTCATGCGCAACGGTTGCTTCGGCGTCATGACCACAAGTGGCTTGCGGAATTCGCGACGAACCTGGCGGCGCAACATGTGGAAATACTGTGCTGCCGTTGTTGGGTAACACACCTGAATGTTGTCTTCAGCGCACAGCTGCAAGAAACGCTCGAGGCGTGCCGAGGAATGCTCTGGGCCTTGACCTTCATAACC
>CAITUB010000023.1 GCA_903895515.1 uncultured Acidimicrobium sp.
AAAAAGAAAAAGAAGTAAATGACCACCGCACTTGAACTCCCCAGCACAGAAGAAGAAATTTGGCGCTACAGCCGTATTAACGAACTCGACATGTCGAAGTTCGCTAGCGGCAAGCTGACGACAACCGTTGAAGGTGGCGAAGGTGTGCAACTAACAGGCGCTGCTGCAACTGCACTTGTCGGCGCTGGCATGCATGTGCAGCCAGACATGTTTGCACAAATGAACACGGACACTCCCGATGTCATCGCCTTGCAAATTGGCAAGAACAAGGTGCACACGCAAACAGTTGTCATTACCCATTCGGTAGACAAGTCGGGCGTTGTTGCCTACCCACGTTTGGTCATTGACGCGGCCGAGAACAGCGAAATCGTTGTGGTCGAGCGATTCACTTCTGCAGACAATGTGCATTCACTGGTAGTTCCTGTCGTTGAAGTTCATGCCGCGCAATCTGCGCGCGTGACCTACTTGGCAATTAACGAACTTGGTAAGAACACCTGGCAAATTGGTCATCAGGTTGCAGTGGGCGAGCGCGACAGCAACGTGCGCTTATTCACCGTTGCTCTTGGTGGCGACTACGCACGTATGCGTGCCGAAGTTCGTCTTGTTGGCCAAGGTGCAAGCGCGCAACAGACTGCGCTGTACTTTGCAGACGGCAACCAGATGCACGACTTCCGTACCTTGCAGGTGCACGAAGCACCACGCACTCACAGTGACCTGTTGTTTAAGGGTGCTGTGAAAGACACATCGAAGAGCGTGTACACGGGCCTCATCAAGATCACCGAAAACGGCACGAAAACAGAAGCCTTCCAGACCAATCGCACACTTACGTTGTCGCGTGGTGCGTGGGCAGAAAGCGTGCCGAACCTTGAGATTGAAACCAACGACGTGAAGTGCAGTCACGCCAGCACGGTTGGGCCAATTGATGACGATCAGCGCTTCTATTTGGAAAGCCGCGGAGTACCGCCAGAAATTGCTGAGCGCCTCGTGGTGTTCGGCTTCTTTGACGAAGTAATTGATCGACTTCCACAGTCCGAATTCCTCGCAGGTATTCGCGACAAAGTGATTGCAAAATTGGGAGGCACAAAATGAGTGCAGTTGCCGTATGCAAGCTTTCCGAAATTGAATCGGGCAAAGTTCGTAAGTTCACCGTTGATGGTCGCGCAATCGCCGTTGTTCGAATTGATGATGCCGTGTACGCGATTGGCGACCGCTGCAGTCATGCCGATGTTTCGCTTTCCGACGGCGACGTGTTGTGCGACTCAAAAGAACTCGAGTGCATCAAGCATGGAAGTGCCTTCAGTCTTGTAACAGGTGTTCCAAACACGCTTCCTGCAACGCAGCCAGTACCGGTGTACGAGGCAAGTGTTGTTAATGGTGAAGTGATGATCTCGGTAGGAGAAGCCAAATGAGCACGCTTGAAATTCGCGATCTGCAAGTGTCGGTTGGTGGAACTCAAATTCTCAATGGCATCACGCTCACCATTAACAGTGGCGAAGTGCATGCAGTCATGGGTCCTAACGGCGCTGGCAAGTCAACGCTGTCGGCAGCAATCATGGGCAAGCCTGGTTATGAGGTAACTGGCGGTTCAGTGAAGCTCGATGGTCAAGATGTGTTGGCAATGCCAACGTGGCAGCGTGCAGTTGCTGGCTTGCATCTGGTGATGCAATACCCAACTGAAGTGCCTGGCGTAAAGCTAAGCGAAGTGCTCAGCGAAGCACTTGTTGCACGCCATGCAACGCTGCCAAACCTGAACAAGACCATTAACGAAGAAGCAGCACGCATCAGTTTCGACAGCGAATTGGTAAACCGTGCAGTCAACGTGGACTTCTCAGGTGGCGAAAAGAAGCGCAACGAAACATTGCAGCTCGCCGTGTTGAAACCAAAGATCGCAATTCTGGACGAGTTGGACTCGGGCCTCGACATTGACGCATTGCGTGACTGCGCAAAGCGCGTTGAAGATGCCACCAATGAAACCGGAATGGGTGCATTGGTTATTACGCACTACAGCCGCTTGTTTGAAGAACTAAAGCCCGACTTCGTGCACATTTTGGCCAAGGGCCGCATCGTGAAGAGCGGTGGCCCAGAGTTAGCTGACGAACTTGAGCGCGACGGTTACGCCGCATACGCAGAAGCAGCAAAATAACTGTCTATGACCACGGGTTGGGTTGAGCAGAACAATTCGCTCTACCGCAAGTTTGAGTTTCCGACATTTCGCGAAGCCTTTGCGTTTATGACAGAAGTTGCTCAATTGGCAGAAGAGCAAGATCATCACCCCGATTGGTCAAACTCCTGGAATGTTGTTGAAATCAACCTCTGTAGTCACGACAAAGGTCGCACGGTGACGGCAAGGGATCACCGACTCGCAGAATCGATTAATGCACTTCTGAAATAGGATGCGGTATGAGCGATATTCACCCAAACGTTGTTCGAGTAACTGCCGCAGCAAAAGAGCGCGGGCTCGAAATCAGCACACGCCGATTCCCTGAAGGAACAAAAACTGCAGCCGATGCCGCCGCTGCAATTGGCGTAACCGTTGGCCAAATTGTGAAGAGCCTGGTCTTCGGTGTTGATAACGAAATCGTGATGGCGTTGGTGAGTGGTTCAAACCAACTCGATGAAAAGAAGCTTGCACTCGCTGCGGGTGGTGCAAAGTGTGCACGTGTAGATGCAGATGCTGTTCGTGAAGCAACGGGCTATCCAATCGGTGGCGTGCCTCCCTTTGGTCACAGCACTCAGTTGCGCGTGTTTGTTGATCCGGACTTGTTGCAGTACGACGAGGTGTGGGCTGCAGCAGGAACGTGGAATGACAACTTCGGTGCGGCACCAGCAGACATTGTGCGTATCGCAGGTGGCGTCGTCACCGACTTGAAACGTGCCTGATTACAGTGGTCGTGTGAGTGATCAATTTGAAATCAATGCAGTCGGTACCGTGCGAAGTTCCCGCAGTGCGCCAGAAGATGATTCGTGGGATGAAGAGACCTCCCGCATTGAGATGATTGCGCCATTTGATGGGCAATCGTTATTGGGGCTCGCAAGTTTCTCTCATTGCATTGTCGTGTATGTGTTCGACAAGGCTGCTTGGGACGATTCAAAGATGTCGCGACACCCGAGAGGCAACAAGGATTGGCCAGAAGTGGGCATATTCGCGCAGCGTGCTAAGGATCGGCCGAATCGTCTCGGCGTCACAGTGTGCCGAATTCTAGAAGTGAAGGATTCAACTGTTCGTGTTGCTGGTCTTGATGCGATTGATGGAACTCCAGTTGTTGATATCAAACCATGGATGATTGAGTTCGGTCCTCGCGGGGACATTTCGCAGCCATCTTGGTCTACGGAACTAATGCAGGGCTACTGGTAAATAGT
>CAITUB010000024.1 GCA_903895515.1 uncultured Acidimicrobium sp.
CCCGCTGCTGCATGGGCAAGTGAACACTCAGCAGTTTCTGCTGCGGTCACCCAATCTTCGTCGTTTACACAACGCACGCCACGACCATCAATGATGAACTCATCCCACTGATTCAGCAAACGAGTTTTGGCCTCTGCGCCGATAGTTGCCCCAGTTAGCACGGGGTAATACCAGTCCATTGCCCAACGCAGCTTTGGCTCAAACACGCTTTGATCTGTGCCAATGAGGTGGTCAATCGTGTCGGCTGCCGCCCGCCACTCTGGCTGGCTTTCACCAACGATTGCACCAATGTTTGCTCCCGAATGGAGAGCGTGACGAATAGAAGATGATCCGGTGAGCAGCGAATAATTCCATGGACGCGAATCAACTTCACATGCCCACAAAATCGTTCCGTCGTCTTTACGCATGCCGAGTACCCAAGTGAGCGCACGCTTCACCGTTGGCCACATCGCGCGAATGAATGCTTCATCAGCAGTGACTAAGTAGTGATGCCAAATACCCGTGGCAATGTATGCGCACACGTTGGTGTCGAGTTTGGCGTCTTCAAGCGAACCGTCTGGCATGTAGTAGTTGTGCCAGCTGCCATCTGGCCTTTGAATATCGGCAAGCCATGCATAAGCGCGCCGCGCTTCATCGTGCATGCCCATGACGTCGAGGGCCATTGCAGTTTCAACATGGTTCCATGGGTCGCAGTGACCGTTTGGAAACCATGGAATCATTCCATTTGGAAGTTGTAACGCAGCAATGGTGTTTGCAGTTGCTACTAGTTCATCGGTGGTGATGACGTCGAGGAGTTCGTCGTTTGATTGACCAGGAAAAATCACGATGCGCGTCCTGGCTTTTGTGAATACACGATGTAGCTCTTGCCAAGTGCTGGAGCCAACACTTTTTCTAACGTGCGAGTAAGCGTTGGCGCAGAAACTATGTCCCATTCCAAAAACTTTTTGTAGGCATTTACATACTTGTTGTCCTCGCGCGCCGGTCCGACTGCGCAGCGAAGCCACCAATATGGTGAGTGCAAACCATGTGCGCGGTGCTCATCTTGTACAACAAGACCAGCGGCGCGCAGTTTTGCTTTCAGTTCTGTACCTGAGTAGATGCGCACGTGGCCACCTTGAACAAATGGCGCGTGATATTCATCCGACAACATCCAGTTGATCTTCTCTGGGAACCATGAGGGCACCGTTGCCGCAAGAACTCCACCCGGCTTCAACACGCGCGAAAGTTCGTTCAGTGCAGCCACGTCGTTTTGAATGTGTTCGAGCACTTCAGAGGTCACGATGCAGTCAAAGGTGTTGTCGGCAAACGGAAGTCGTGTTGCGTCACCACGAAGGACAGCAACAAGATTTTCCGACTGAATTTCTCCGGCTTCAAACATTGCGGCAAACGTTGCGCGAGTGACGGTGGTTTCTTCTTCTGCGTAGTCCAGCGCAACCACGCGTGCGCCACGGCGTGCTGCCTCAAATGCGTGACGCCCAAAACCTGCTCCGGCATCGAGAAACATCGAGCCTGGGCCAACTGGCAATTTGTCAAAACGTACGGTCAACATTTGCTATTTGGCGTCCCGTTTGCGTAGCTTTTCCACGTTGTGGGGCATGCTCAGCACTTCGCGGTATTGATCAACGGTCAGTTGAGCGCAATGCTTCCAACTCCATCGCTCCACTACGCGAGTACGTCCCGCTGCGCCGATGCGATTACGCAGATCGGCATTATCTAGTCCGCGACGAATAGATGCGGCCAATGCTTCTGCGTCACCTGCTGGACACGACAACACCGTGTCATTATCTGTGCCAGTTACTTCAGGTAACGCGCCACCCGTAGTTGCAACTAAACATATTCCAGTTGACATTGCTTCGATTGCCGGAAGACTGAATCCTTCGTACAGGCTTGGCACTACGGCAAGTTCGCTCTCTGCGTACAACTCAACGATGCGCTCATCGCTCACTCCCGAAACATGGGTGATGCAATCGGTAAGGCCAAGTTTGCGAATGAGGTCGGCATTTGCGCCTTCACGTGGGCGACCAATAATGGTCAGGTGCACGTCGCGCTCAGTGCGAATTTTCGCCAGTGCCTCAAGCAGGTACGACAAACCTTTTAACGCAACGTCTGCCGATGCGGTGGTGATCAGGTGGCCAGGTTTGCGCGAAATGTGCGGAAGCGGTGTGAAGAGGTCGGGGTCAACACCAACTGGAACAAGCTTCATGCGGTCAAGTGAAACCTTCATGTCGGTGTGGATGTCGGCAATGGAGTTTTCACTGACCACAACAACTCGTGGCATTTTGCTCGCAACTTTTCCTTGCATGTTGACGAATGAATACCAGCGACTAATTGCGCGACGCTTCCACCACGTCTTGGTGTGTTCCATTTCCAACTTGCGGTCTTTGGTGATGGGGTGGTGCAAAGTGACAATGGTAGGAATCTTCTTTTCAATTTTGAGAATTCCGTAACCCAAGCACTGATTGTCGTGCACGAGATCGAAGTCATTCACGCGCTTGCTCAGTTCGTTGTATGCGCGAATGCTGAATGCGCGCGGCTCGCCAAATGTGCCTTTCAAAAACTGCGCAGTTTCAACAAAACTTGGCCAGTCTTTAATCTCCCAATACGCAGGGAATCGACCGGGGTATTGATCATTGAAAATGTCAAGGCTTGGCAACTTGTGCAGCGGAATGCGTGAATCAAGAATTGGGTAAGGCTGTCCACCAAACACTTCAACATGGTGGCCAAGGTCGGCCAATGCCTTGGTGAGATGTCGTGTGTACACGCCCTGTCCGCCAACATGTGGCTTCCCTCTGTAGGTGAGGTAGGCAATGCGCAGAGGGCCGTTGGGGTCAAACGGCAACGACATAAGGCTTCAAGCCTACCTGTGAGTAACTTTCTATGACTGAGTGGAAACTCTGCGTTTGCGGGCAATAAATGCGAGCGAACCAAGTAGCGCAACCATCACCACGATGAACGGCAGGTCGCCAAGGTTTGAATACAACGTTCGGCCTGAGCGCAAATTGATGGTGCGTTCAAGCACTCGTTGTTCACTCACACCTGTGCGGTTATATACGTGCCCTGTTGGCGAGATGAATGCTGAAAACCCCGTTGGAGAAACTTGCACGAGCCAACGTCCGTTTTCAATTGCGCGAAGTCGAGACGATGCAATCTGTTGCGTTTGCAAAATGGTTCCTGAGTAGCTGGACCCGTTTGTTGGATTCACGAGTATTGATCCACCCGCCTCAACACCTTCGTTTGCGCGACCGCTAAAAAACACTTCCCACGAAATGACAACGCCAACAGTGGTGTCGCCAACGTGTAGTTGAGCAATGTCGGAGCCGGCAAGTGCATCGCGTGGAATTCTGTCCACAGGTGCGCCAAGTGTTTCAAGTAGTCCGCGCAGCGGAACAAATTCGCCAAATGGCACGCGACGAACTTTGTCGTATCGATCGCCAAGTGTTCCGTCTTCGTTCACGACGATCTGAGCATTCGTGAAGTAACGCGCATTCATGTCTTCGGTAATGCCAACAACGAATGGTGCATGCAGTCGCGCTGCCTGTTCGGCAACTTCAATTCGTTCCTTGCTGGTGTAAAAGTCGGCAACGTCGATGACGTTTTCTGGCCAAATCACCATGTCGAGATTGGTGCTAGTAATCCTGCGCGTTGCAGCAAGGTGGCGCTCAACAACGTCGCGTGGATTCGTATTGATAGCAAGCGTTCCCTGTGGCCCACCACCTTGCACCGCTGCGATGTTGCGTGTTTCTCCCGTGTCGTGACCATGTGGTGCGACGATTCCTGCACACACAATCAGGGCAATGAGCGCACCAAATACTGCGATGTGCTTCAGCCGTGGTGCAACAACAAGCTGCGACAGTGCAAAACCAATTTGTAGAACGCAGAAGGTGAGTAACAGCGGTCCGCCAATGCGCACAATGCCAACGAGTGGCGATGCCGATTGAGAAATGGCAAGCGAAGCAAGCGGAACTCCACCAAATGGAAAGGAGAAGCGGAATGTCTCAGCCAACGCGTGGGCAAGCGGAAGTGCAACAAGCGGATACGCACTGCGTGAACCAACTACTGAAGCGATGCCGTGCAATGCAGCAAACAGCAACACGGCAATGACGTATCCCGGCGGCGTAAGAAACCACATCCAACACATGCCTGGCGCAAACCAACCGAATGCGAAAATAGTTCCGAGCAAAAACTGTGTGCGCGGGCGTGTTGTTCCACTGGTAGTGATTCGCGCAAAGATTGCAATTCCAATGAATGCCAGTGGCCACCAACCCCACGGTGGAAGGCTAAATGCAACGAGCGTTCCCGAACCAAGGGCCGCGAAATAGCGGGATCGATTACTGCTCGGGGTCATGCGTCAATCTTGGCAAGTACGCGTGCTGCTGCACGATTTGCATCGGCAATACACGAAGGAATGCCAATGCCGCGATAACTCGCGCCTGCAAACACCACGCCAGGAGCAGAGACATCAAAGAGGTGTTCTAACTTGTCGACCTCTTCGAAGTGACCTGGTCGATATTGCGGGAATGATTCCACCCAGCGCGTTATGCGCACATCGGTTGGCGCTAATTCGATACCCAAGTGCCAATACAAGTCGGCAAGTGCCAACTTCAACAACGTCTCGTCGTCAAGATGATGCATCGGCATGCCATCGCGGCCAAGCGACACGCGCAGCACCATTGAATTGTCTGTTGTTTGCACATGTGCCCATTTGTTTGAAGCAAACGACACGGCGGTGATTGCCGTTTGTTCGGGCTTTGGCACCAAGTAGCCGCTACCCGTGAGGTGTTGTGGCCACATGTTGCGCGGAACGGTTAGTGCAATCATGACAACTGATGCGTGTTCGCGCGCAGCTAAATGTTTCGCAGCATCCTTACTGAG
>CAITUB010000025.1 GCA_903895515.1 uncultured Acidimicrobium sp.
AGCGCCAAGCTCACCCGAATATGCAACTGGATGAAGTGTTGAACGCACCTCTACGAGCGTAGTAATTCCATTCGCAACTCATCGGCTAACTGAGGGGTAGCGGCGACAATTCCGCTCCAGCGCAACGACAAGTCGGGTGTATAGACCAGATCACGGCCATGCAGATCAACAACCACTCCGCCTGCAGCACGAATGATGATGTCCAATGCTGCTAAATCAACAATGCGGTGAATGTTTCCGCCCGGATCACAGAATGCATCAATTGCTCCGTCAGCGACAAGGCAACCTTCAAGGACGCTCGAACCGAGAACTCGCACACGGTCGATTCGTCGTGCTACTCGTGTCCATGCGTCAAACGTTTCAGTTCTAGGTCGAAGCATTGAAACCGCAGCTCCGTCCAATGCGGTGCGTCCAGTAGTGGTGTTGTGAATCGGTGTATCCGAAGTTGACCACCAATAACGGTCACCATCTAGCCAAACAGCGAGTCCCTCAATAGCGATTCCGTCCATGACTCGGGCAGCGGAGAAACACGCCAAGGGAACTCCGGCGGCGGCGTTCGCTGTTCCATCAAGTGGGTCGACAACGATCGTTTCTGAAGATCCACGATCAATCCAACCGATTTCTTCCGACAACACGTTTACGTTGTGTCGCTCAAACACATCAAGGACGGGTCGTTCTACAAATTCGTCAAGAAAGTACGTTGGCGTTCCGTCTCCACCAATACCTACGAGCGTCAGTCGTTCTTCTCGCGTGAAAGTTGCCATGGCATGTTGGTATGCAACAAGCGCCGCCTCTGCACTTTCTGCAAGTACAGGGTGAATATCTGATGCAAACTTCATGATGATGCACCAATAAGGCTGAGTCGCTCTGCGTTTTCGGAATCTCCTGTGAGTACGCCAAGAACTGCAGGCAGGTTTCCGTGGAATCGGATCAAAGCCAAGTCTGCGCGCATTCCAACACGGATTTCGCCGCGATCTTCCAAGCCAACTGTTTTGGCGGGACCCGATGTGACGAGTCGAATTGCTTCTGGAAGAGAACACACTTTTCGTTCTACGAGAGCAGCAACGGAGCCGAGCAATGATGTTGGTAGATAGTCCGAAGCCAAACCATCGCACAGTCCCTGCGCAATTAATTCTTGTGCACTGACATTTCCACTGTGGCTCTGACCTCGCAACACATTTGGTCCGCCACATACGGTTCGAAGTCCAGACTCTTTTGCCAAACGAGCCGCTTCAATAGTGGTGGGAAACTCGGCTATCGATGCCGACCATTCAACAGCTTCACGAACGTCTGCACCTGTTGCTGGATCATGAGCCATCAATCGAATTGTGCCAAGCGAAGCATGCTCCGTAAGCCAAGGCAATGCCTTCTCACGGTTTCCAATAAGTTCATCGCGTTCGCGAATGGTTTCATCAACAATTCGACGGGCTTCGTCTTCAGAAACCTTGCGATTGCCGATGATGTAGCGCTCAAGTGCGGTGCGGTCTGTGTATTGACCTTGCCCTGGAGTGTGGTCTTCGAATGAGATGAGTGGCACTCGTGAAAGTTCGGTGTTTCGTGCCTGTGAGAATCGGGCAATTAGGGCTGGATATCCGTCGGGGTCGCGGGCATCAAGCCGGTACAGAATGTGATGGTCGATTAATGCAGTAAGGCTGTCTGCATAGTCGATGATGGTGTTGCAAAGTTCGTTTGCCATCTCTACGGTTCGTCCCCATTTGGCATCGTTTTCAAAACCGATGCCATGAAACATGGTGGTTATACCCGCAGCGCGCACGCGGCTTTCAAATGATCGAAGAGCGAAATTGCTCGGCAAATATGCGTTTGGTCGTGGGCGTAGTTCTTGTTCGTAACCATCGCTGTGTGTATCAATGATTCCGGGAATACAAATTGATCCGCCACCATTGAGCGAATCTTGTGCGGCTTCTCCTCGTTCGGAAATGTCGACGATGACACCATTTTCGATGGTGATCGTTGCGTCATCAAGTAATGCATTTGGCAGAACTGCCGTCACGTTGGTGATCGAAAATGCTGTGCTGCTCATCGTGCCACTCCTTCTAAGCGTGCCAATGTTTCCTGTGGGCTACCTTCGTAATCAACAACGCCATTGCGAAGCACGATGACTCTGGATGCGAGCCTCTCCATGGCGTCAATATCGTGGAACACTGCAAGTACCGCAACTCCTTGGTCGGTCAATGTGCCAATCAATTCAAGAGCAGACTCTCGGTTCACAGGGTCAAGTGCTGAAACTGGTTCATCGAGCAACAGCAGGCGAGGTGGGGAAATGGTTCCAGCTGCGAGGTTTACTCGCTGCTTTTCTCCGCCCGACAACATGGACGCACTGACGTCCCATAGGGCTTCGTCCAGGTTCAATCGCTGGAGCGAATAGGCAGCGGCTTGTTTTGCTGTATCGGAATCCATGCCGCGCTGAAT
Organism: uncultured Acidimicrobium sp.; assembly: GCA_903895515.1. Lineage (GTDB taxonomy): Bacteria > Actinomycetota > Acidimicrobiia > Acidimicrobiales > Ilumatobacteraceae > UBA3006. Next base: position 2,431 of record CAITUB010000025.1, read on the forward strand.
TCCTGCCTTAGTAACAATTTCAAAAGTGGATCGCCGTGGTTGAGCACGCAGGAATTGTGACACGTACCCAATTTGGGTACCACGCAACGTGGCCAATTCTGAATCGGTAAGCGAAATCAGGTCGACGAAAGAATCATCGTCAAGCTTCAAAAACACTTCACCGCTGGATGGCTTATAGGTTCTGTAGATCGATTTGAGTAGCGATGACTTTCCTGCACCGCTTGTTCCTGCAAGGGCTACGTGTTCGCCGGCAGATACTTTGAGCGACACACCATTCAGTGCTTCGACAATTCTCGAATCTATGGTGTGAAGTACAAAATGTTTTCGTAAATTGCGAACGTCAAGGACCACATGTTCGGCATTGTTAATTGAGTGGCTCATGCTCGTGCCGCCGATACAAGTTTTTGGCTGTATGGGTGGTGAGGGTCTTCAAGAAGCTGGTCGGTGAGCGCAGTTTCCACTACGCGACCGTGGTTCATGACGATGCAACGGTTGGTGAGCATTTCGATGACCGAGAAGTCGTGTGAAACTACAACTGCTGCCAGGCCAAACTCCTCTAACAAGCCGCGAATCAGGTCCAACACGCCAGCAGCAACGCTCGCATCAAGTCCCGTTGTGGGTTCGTCAAGAAGCACGATTGGCGGGCGGTTTGCAAGAGCTTTTGCCAATTGCACACGTTGTTTCATGCCGCCCGAAAACGACTTCACTACGTCATCCATTCGATTCAGCGGTACTTCGGTGCGAAGCAGCAATTCACTTGCACGACTGCGGATGGACGAAAAGTTTCTCCAGCCTGCTGCGGTGAGCGGTGAAGCGATGTTTCCACCTGCGGTCACATTGAGATCAAGGCCTTCTGCGGGGTCTTGGTAGACAACTGCAATCTTGTCAATCCGCAGTTGCCGACGTTCGGATGGCGTAAGCGAAAGCACATCAATCTGTTCATTCGGTGAGGTGCGAATCTGAACAGAACCCGCACTCGATGATTGGTCTCCAGCAATACAACGCATGACGGTCGATTTCCCCGAACCAGATTCACCGACAACTCCGAGTGCTTCACCGGCGGCAACTTCAAACGACACATTCCATGCGGCAACGATGGCTCCCGTAACTGGGTCTTTAGACGATCCGGTTTCCGGTCCAGTTAGTGCAAGTCCGTTTTCAGATAGTCCTCCGAATATTTTTCCTAATTGATTTACCTTTAATACCCATTCAGGCGACACAACAGATGTCATAAGTTTCCCTCCAAATTTCGTTCACACCAGTCGGTGTCACTGCATACCCAACGTGATAGCGCGCCTGGAATTTCAACAAGGAACGACGAATTACTCCCGCACTGTGAGCAGGTAGCACCCTCTGTCTTTTCCACTTCAAATGGCACATCTTCAAAAGTGAGTGGTTCAACTTTCGTAAATGGCGGAACTGCGTAAATCCGTTTTTCACGTCCGGCCCCAAACAGTGTGAGGAATGGCGAGTGATCAAGTTTTGGAATGTCCCAACGTGGGATTGGCGTGGTTGCAATCACATATCGGTCATTCACTAAACATGGATATCCAGTTGTTTGCGTGATGACGCCATTGCGAACCTTGTCTTCGTACAAACTCACCCACATTTTTGAGTAATCTGCTTCTGCATGCATGCGGGCAAGTTCGCGCATGTCGCGTTCTACACCGCGCAATGGTTCTGGAACGGGGACTTGCAAGACCAAGATATGTCGTTGATCTAGACCGTCTTCAGGAATTCGATGTCGGCTTTGCACGATTGATGATTTGGCGGCTGTTGTTGTTTCGGAAACTTTTGTTGACTGCACAATGAGCCGACGGAGGTTTACGGCATTCACTCCCTGGTCGTCGCCTTGATCAATTACTTTGATGACGTCGTTAGGCCCAATGACGGCGAGAGTTATTTGCAATCCGCCTGACCCCCAGCCACGAGCAACGGGCATTTCACGTGATCCAAACGGAACTTGATAACCGGGAACTGCTACCGCAGTCAAAACTGCGCGACGAATTTCGCGTTTGGAATATTCATCCAGGATTCCGAATTGTTCGCTTTCGTTGTTATCAATGAGGTTGTTGAGCAGTGTGGTCATTTTGATTGACCATTCTTTCTTGCCTGTCGAACAGCGTTCTTTCGTTCCATCATTGAACGAAATGTGACGTAATGGGGAAGCTTCAAGTGTTCAAGAAACCCAGATGAATCAAGTCCATCTGTCGTCAGCAGAAGTGACTGTTCAATTTGAGACCTGCCATTGTCGCGGTGGCATGCAATGTCGAGGTTTGCCATAGCGATGGCTTTTTTCTCGTTGTGCCCCAGGCAAATTCCATAGCCCACATCGAAACGATCGCGTTCCTCTTCAATTCCGTTGAGATCTTCGATCGCTTCAACTTCAGTAACTCGAATATTGCCAATTGCTACTGGGTTACCTGTAATTGGGTGAACGATGCGGAGAGGTAGATAGCCGTGACGTACTTCGCCGAGTGTGACTTCGTGAAGGTATCCATCAGGCCCAAGAATGTTTCGGTACCACTGATTCACTAATGCTCCGGTTTCGGCGCGCGACATGGAGGACAGTCGGGCAGAACGTGATGCTGGTGGACGTGCCGGTGTGCGTGTGATGTCAAATGGTTCTGGGTCATCAAGTCGTCGGCGATCCACCATGAGATCCATTTCGCGCAGTGTTTCCAACAGCCTGCGAGGCTGTTGTTGTTGTTGATCGCCTGATGGTTGTGAAGGGTGTTGTTCTTGAGTAAGAGCTAAAGAAGCAAGGAGTTGAGCTTCTTCTTGGCCCGCAACTTCCGAACTCAGTTCCAGCAAACGACCGGTGTAGTCACTCGTACGTCCAAGGAGTTGTGGCCCAGGCGGATTTCGGAATGCCGGCACAATTCGTCGAATGACACGAAGTTCGTCTGCGTCAGTTACTTCGCTGTAGGCGAAGCGGGGAAGCGTAGATCGGTACGAGCGAAGCAGATGGACTGCTTCTATGAGATCGCCTTCAGCTTGACGGATCGCGATTGCTGCTAACTCTTCTTCCCATAATCCGGCCTCGCCCATGACGCGATCTACCGCAAGTCGAAAACGCCCAACAATTTGATCAGGAGTCACCCAATCGCAATCTGCATTGAGACGTTTTCTGCGAACGAGATTCTCTGCCGCTTCAATTGCGTCTAAACCACCACGTGCAGCCGCATAACCCATTACTTCACTCCAATTCTTGTCGTTACTAGGTTCACTTCGGTGCTTCGACTAATTGCTGAAACATTTCCAAATTGGTCGCAAATCCAAACATCTATTCCTGCGGGGAAAGAACTATTTATGTCGTGAAGCACTTCGAAGAAACGTTGACTGATTCCTGCGACGTGCAGAATATTTTCCGTTTCAATTCCAGGTCCACGCAATGAAATGGTGGTGAGGTTTTGTTCGGATTGAGGCGATTCAAATTGTGGTGTGCTTCGTACTTCACTACATGAGACGATGAGTCGGCATCCCATTTCTGGCCGGTGGGGCGTGCCGCGCGGGATACTTTCCAGAATGTCAATGCTTGGTTCGCCAAATGAGAGCACCCATTCAGACTGTGACTCTGACGCGGAGGGTGCACCAGACGCGGCGTGAATGAGTGTGGTCCAGTGCTGTTGGTCTGCATCAGCGACTGAAGAAACAACGGAGAACTTGGTTTCAACATCAATAAGCGATAGCAACAGTGCAACCTGCGCTGGGCATTGCGAATTAGAGGAAAGCGTGAGTGACTCAATAGTTCCTGGCTGACTCAGGGTTTGCAGCATTGCTCGAAACACGTAGTTGGAATCAATTGGGGAAAGACTGACAAAGTTCATTTCAGTCCAACTCTTCAAAGTTCACAATTGTCGGCGAAATTTCGTTCCACTCATGAATTGCGGAAATTGATTCAACTCGCGCGGTCTCGATACAAAGAGCTTCTACATCTTTTTGTATTTTCGAAAGATCAACATGTGCAATTTCGCAAATTGCATCCAAAATTGCAGCCCCCAATACAGTGGCTTTGTCAGTGCCGAGACGAATAGCCCATCCCTTTTCGTTGTTGACTAATACTTCGGCTCGTGTTGCTGCAATTTCTCCAAGGTAGAAGCGTTCTTTGCATACCGGCTCACGCACCTGCATCATGACTAGGCCTGTTTCGGGTTTCTTTGTTACCACGAGTGATTCTGAAACAAATGTGTAACTTAGGGCTGTCTCTGCAAGCCGCTGAATTGAATCGGGGTCGGCGCTAGCAAGTAATTCGGTTCGCTGTTCTCGCGAAATGTCCATAGGAGCAACTGTCATGCTCGGCACAGTAAGCCAGTGTGATTACAAGAAAATGTCAAAACGTAGTTATTTATGAAAACAAATCATGAACACAAAATTTGTCAGATTATTTTCGCGAAATATTTGGTTACGCAATGTTCATATAAAGATTGTCGCAAAGTTACCTACGTGAGACGTGAAGTTCAGCAATCCAGTTTATTGTTCGTCCATGCGAAAAATCCATTTAACAGCAATGCTGGCAACATCGGTAGCAATATCAGCTCTTTTCTCAACTGCGCTTCCAGTGCAGAATGTTTCGGCAGAAGGAAGTTCAGCTGAACTTATTTCTGTAGGACGTTGGGTAAGTGGCTCGGGATTGGGCGGAGCAGAAATTTCTGCTTACGACGCCAAGACGAAGAGAATATTCGTCACGAACGGTGCAACGAACCAAATCGATATTGTCAATATCAAAGACCCAAAGAAGCCTGTTCTTTTCGGTCGTATCAATCTTGCCAAGAAGGGCGTCACTGGAATTCAGAGCGTTGCAACTAAAGATGGTTTGGTTGCAATTGCTACTCAGGTAAGCGCAGACAAAGCTGCTCCTGGCAAAATCTTCCTTGCAGATGTGAATGGCAAACTCAGCCCGATGGCTCCAAACGGAATTGTTGTTGGATCACTTCCTGACTCGGTTCACTTTTCACCGAATGGTCAGTACATCGTTTCAGCCGATGAAGCAGAACCAACTTCGTATTGCCTCACCAACGGTGTATTGCCAACGACGACTGACCCAAATGGTTCGGTTTCAATCATTGACTTGGCAGCACCAAAGTTGAAGGCTGTAACTGTTGACTTTAGTTCTTTCAATGATCGTAAAAATGCGTTGATTTACGCAGGCGCACGAGTGTTTGGTCCTAATGCAACTGTTGCACAAGACCTAGAGCCTGAATACATCACCATCTCGAACGACAGTGAGTATGCATACGTCACATTGCAAGAAAACAATGCAATTGCAACTGTTGATTTGACAACGAAGCAAGTTGTCGCAATTAACGGCCTGGGTTTCAAGAACTATGCGTCCGTAGGCCTTGATGCAAGCGATAAAGATTCAGCAGTGAAAATTGCTCCAGCAGCTGTTTACGGAATGTACGAACCAGATGCAATTGCTCAAATCACTCGTGGGGAAAACACTTACCTCTTCACAGCTAATGAAGGCGATGCACGTGAATACGCATGCTTGATGGGCGGAACTTCAACAACAACTCTCGAGGCAGAAGACGTTCGTTTCGGAAAGAATTCGTCTTCATCAGTCGATGCAACATTGAAAACCGATGCGGTTGCGGGTCGCTTGAAGGTAACACCGTTCACTCCGGCTTCGGTAGCAGGTTCGCCAGTAACTGGTGCAACGACTGTGTCATCGGCATATAGCTTCGGTGCTCGTTCGTTCTCGGTTTGGCAAGCATCTAGCAGCGAAGGTGTATTCCCACTGAAGCAGGTCTACGACTCTGGCTCATCAATTGAGCAGTACTTGTCAACAGCTCGCGCTGCAACATTTAACGCAGACTGGAACACCACAACAGGTTTAATCAATGCGGTTGATGCACGAAGCGCATCGAAGGGACCAGAGCCAGAAGGTTTGGCAATTGGTCGTGCTTATGGTCGCAGCTGGATGGTCCTTGGTCTCGAACGAGATGGTGGAATCATGCTGTACGACGTAACTGTCCCAACCTTCCCGATCTTCAAGTCGTACATCAACACATCAAATCCTGCTGGAAACTTGTTGCAGAGCACGAAGAAGACTGCTGCTGCAGGAGACGTTTCACCAGAAGGAATCCTGATCGTAAGTGAGAAGGACAGCCCAACCGGAAAAGCAATGATCATCGTTTCTTACGAATTGTCGGGAACTGTTGGCATCTACCAATTCTCTAAATAATTACTCAACACGAAACAAAATCTCGAAAGGATTGAAATGAACATCATGAAGAAGCGAGCAGGTTTTGCTCGTAAAGTTACAACAGCCATTGCGCTCGCAACCGTGTTTTCAGTAGGTGCGGGAGTGTCAACAATTCAAGCTAAGTCTTCACCGGTTGTGAAGAATGGCGAGGCATGCACGAAGGGTCAACTCAACAAAGTAGAGGGAACCTTAAAGTGCACATACCTTCCATTGTCCAAAAAGTACATCTGGATTACTTCGGTTAAAGCTGCAAATGCGGCTGCGACAAAGGTCGACAAGTCAAAGTGGCCAAAGAAGTTCATCGTTGGTGCAGTACCTTCGGAAAACGCTGCTTCAATGACTTTGAAGTACAAGAACTTTGTCGATGCATTGTCTAAAGAAATTGGCATGCCAGTTGAGTTTTATGCAGCAACTGACTACGCAGGAATCATTGAAGCTCAAGTTGCCGGACGCGTTGACCTTGCGTTCTATGGGCCATTCTCATATGTACTTGCTAAGGCACGTGGTGCGAAAATTGAAGTAGTGGGTTCGGCTGTAGCAACTCCAACCGCAAAACCTGGATACTTCTCGTATGGAATTACCAAGTCGAGTCGAGCAGATGTTACGAAACTTGCTGATTTCAAGGGCAAGAAGATTTGCTTCGTAGATCCAGCATCAACCTCTGGTTACCTCTATCCAAACGCAGGATTGTTGTCTGTAGGTATTGACGCAACCAAGGAAAGCACAGTATTTGCCGGTGGTCATGACGCTTCAGCGTTGTCGATTGCTCGTGGAACATGCGATGTAGGTTTTGCCTACGACACCATGGTTGATACAACCCTGATTGAAAAGGGTGATTTGAAGGCAGGCGAATTGAAGGTTGTTTGGAAGAGCGGCGAAATTGCTGGATCACCAATGGCCATTCGCGTTGACATGCCAAAGTCATTGGTAGATACGGTGAAGAGCTTCGTCATCAAGAAGGCCAACAAAACAGGATTCGTTGCCGCTGGAATCTGCGCCACCGAAGCCACATGCCAAGTTATTGAAGACAAGTCATGGGGCTTTGTTCCTTATTCAGACAAGGAATACGACGGAGTACGTCAGGTTTGCGAAGCTACCAAGTCTTCGAAGTGCAAGTAAGCACAATAATTTAACGATTTGACTATGTCGCTCAATCGATTTGACCAAGAAGCTGATCCGATTGTTCGGTTGAGCGACATATCAAAAAGGTTCCCCAACGGGACTCTCGCTTTAGACAAAGTAAGTCTGGAAATTCCGAGAGGGCAGTTGCTGTGTCTGATCGGTTTGTCCGGTTCAGGTAAGTCGACCTTGTTGCGCCATGTGAATGGCCTTCATAAGCCAACTTCGGGTTCGGTTGATGTAATGGGTATGCGTGTAAGTGAGGCAGCGAATAAAGATCTTCGTGAAGTTCGCCGGCACGTTGGGTTCGTGTTCCAGCAATTCGGGTTAATCAATCGTGCAACCTGTTTAGAAAATGTGCTTTCAGGTGCATTGGGTCGCTTAAATTGGCCAAGGTACGGTGTGCGGTCGTATCCAAAGCAACTCCGCCGACTGGCCTTTGATCATTTGGATCGCGTGGGGCTAGCGGATCAGGCATATCAGCGTGCAGACACGTTGTCTGGTGGGCAGATGCAGCGCGTGGCAATCGCGAGAAGTTTGATGCAGGAGCCGCAAATGCTGCTTGCAGATGAACCAGTTGCTTCTCTAGACCCAGAATCTTCCGGTCAAGTCCTTGAACTGTTGCTCAAGATTGCAACAGAAGAGAATATGACAGTGATTTGTACTCTTCACCAGGTTGAACTCGCGCTTGGTTGGGCCCATCGTATTGTGGGTCTTCGTGCTGGCAAAGTTGTACTCGATCGCAGTGCAATTGGTCTTGACCAGCGAGATGTAATGGACGTTTATCAACGGGTTGACGTTACTGGGGCACCAACTTCGGATGAAGATGTGCCAACTTCTATTTCGAATTCGTAATCACGATGTCATCCACAGTGGTTGAGCAGCGCCGCCTGAGTCCACCATTTACTGCACGCAACTCGAAGCTTCTCATTGTTTTCGTTGGTTACATAGTCGCGACTATATGGTCATGGCGGTATATCCACATGTCCTTTGCTGGACTGTTTGGTGGGTTTAGCGATGTGGCTGCGTTAATTGCACGAATGCTTCCTCCCGATTTTTATCAGCTCAGTGGAATTATTTCAGCCACAATTGAAACGCTTTGGATGGCGTTGTTAGGCACCACAATTGCCGTGTTAATCAGTTTCCCGTTGTCTTTTGGAGCTGCAAAAAACACCACACCCAACAAATTTGTATTTGCCCTTTGTCGCGGAATAATTACCATGACACGAGCAATTCCTGACCTTATTTTTGCGGCAATCTTTGTGCGAGCATTCGGGATCGGTCCATTGGCGGGAATTTTGGCTCTCGGACTGCATTCAATTGGAATGATCGGCAAAATGTTTGCTGATGCTTTAGAAAATGCAGACGCTATGCCACGAGAGGCGAGCGTCTCGACAGGTGCGTCAAAATGGCAGGCGATCTTTGCGTCAATTCTTCCGCAGGCCACGCCAACAATGATTGGAACTTCTCTGTATCGGCTAGACATCAATGTCCGTGCATCTGCTGTTCTCGGTTTGGTTGGTGCTGGCGGCATTGGATTCATTATTCAATCTGCGCTCCGTTCTCTTGACTATCCGAGTGCTCTTGCAGCAGTATCGGTGATTTTTATTGTGATCCTCGCTATTGAATTCTTTTCGTCAAAAGTGCGCGCATCCATTCTGGGTGAACGAAGTGCATCTGTAGTGGTCGTGCGCAGTCAATCAGAACGATCAATTCGACGAACAGGCAGAGATCGAACTCTGCTCGTAGATGCAGTGACAATGCGATCACTCGTTCCACCGCTGACTTCAGATAGAAAATCCCGCATCATCAGCGTATGGGTGTATGTCATCATGCTTGCCATTGCCCTTGGAACAATCAATATGCCAATTTTTAGTTCATTTGGATACTTTGATGATGCGTGGAGAATTGTTGCTCAGCTAGTTCCACCAGACTTCACGACAGCACGTAGTGAACTCATTACAGGCATGTCTGAATCTTTGGCAATTGCTTTTATTTCAACAACGCTTGGTCTGTTTATTGCTATTCCGTTGGGTTTGCTCTCCTCGAGAAATATTGTTGTTCGGAAAATGGTGTTTGTCGGCACGCGATCCATGCTGGTTGTCTTTAGAGGTATTCCAGAATTGATCATCGCCGTCTTATTCGTTAGCGCTATGGGTCTTGGTCCTGTTCCTGGAACTCTGGCGCTTACGCTGGTGACTGCGTTTTTTATGTCCAAGCTCATTGCGGACACATTTGAAGAAGTGGACCCAAGTCCGCGTGAGGCAATTTTTGCTACCGGTGCGACCAGGATCCAGGAGCTCTTTGGGTCTGTGCTGCCTCAGGCGATGCCAGCTTTGGTGAGCCAAATTTTGTACATGCTGGACGTCAACCTGCGGTCGTCCACAGTGCTTGGAATCGTTGGCGGTGGGGGAATTGGGTTTTTGCTCTTGGGCTCAATTCGAGTGTTTGAATTTGGCACGACCGGTGCAGTTGTATTCTCCATTTTTGTGGTGGTGTACGCAATTGAACTTGTTGGGTCGTGGGTAAGAGGCGTCCTGGACAAGGCAAATTAGTTCATATCTAGTTTGCTTGAACTACATATTCTGCTTGTCCTGCGTAATCAATGTGTTCACAGTCGTTTCATATTTTTAGCAAGTGGATACCGTTCCAATCCTTCAGTTTGGGAATGTGTCCACCACCAGCACCCCTAAGTTACGGGTCGCTATCGTTGCGGAAAGCTTTCTTCCTCATGTCAATGGGGTAACCAATTCCGTTCTTCGAACGATTGAGTACCTCACGCGCAATGGACATGAGGTTGTTGTTGTTGCGCCTGGTCCTGGCTCAACCTCCGAGGCTGGAGTACCAGTTGTGCGCATGAGCTCGTTTGGATTTCCGGGCTACGAAGAGCTTCGTATATCAAGACCGCAAAAGGCACTGGAAGCGGCCATTCGTGCAATTAATCCTGATGTTATTCATCTTGCTGCACCAGCGGTTCTTGGTGCCTGGGCGGGAAGGGTGGCGCGCAAACTCGACATTCCTTGTGTAGCGATTTATCAAACTGATCTCGCCGGATTCGCTAAGCAATATCGACTTGGCGCAACCTCTCCTGCGTTGTGGAAATATGTTGCAGCAATTCATAAGCGAGCAGATGTGACACTCGCTCCTTCTACATCTGCTGTTTGGGATTTACGTCGGCATGGAGTTGACAACGCAGTCCGTTGGATGCGTGGAGTTGACACCGAACGATTTAATCCAATTCACCGAAATGAAGATCTACGCAAATCACTTGGTGGCGAAGGAAAAATTATTGTTGGTTTTGTTGGTCGTCTTGCACGAGAAAAGCAAGTTGAACGATTGGCCGATGTGTGCTCGCTACCAAATGTTTCGGTGGTTATTGTTGGCGATGGGCCTGTTCGCAAAAAGCTTGAGCGGCTCATGCCATCGGCAACATTCACCGGTTTCGCTTCAGGTAAAACGCTTTCAGAAATGTATGCATCGTTTGACATTTTTGCCCACACGGGAGTTGATGAGACATTTTGTCAATCGGTACAGGAAGCGCTTTCGTCAGGTGTTCCTGTGGTGGCGCCTGCGGTTGGTGGCCCGCTAGATCTTGTGCAACATGGTGTGAATGGCTTTTTGTGGACGCCACAACGAAAGAACACGCTGGTGGAAAGCATCCAAGAGTTGGTTGTTAACGAAGGAGTTCGGTTCCAGTGTGCCGGCAATGCGCGTCAATCCGTGCAACACCGCACATGGGAATCCATCATGGAAGAACTCATTGGTCACTATTACTCGGTAACTCAAGGTATGTCGTTTGCCTATCGCGCGGTTGCCTCGTGAAGTCGCTCATAGTTTCGTTGCACGATGTTGGGCCATCATCCGCAGAAGTGTCCCGTAGATGGATGGATGAATTGGAATCCCGTGATGTTGCAGTTTCGATGTTGGTGGTTGCAGGCCGTTGGAATGGCATGGATTTTTCAGAAGATTTGCACATGCACCAGTGGTTGCATACATGCGTGAACCATGGGCACGAAGTTGTGTTGCATGGGTGGACGCATGCATTTGAGCAGAAAAGTGCTGATTCCTCAAGGTCATCGGTATTTGGATCTTTTTTTGCACGTGGATGCCAAGAATTTTTCAACCTCAATGAGGACGAAGCTGCAGAACGATTGCATTTAGGTCTGCACACCCTCGGGATATTTGGCTTTTCGCCATCAGGTTTTATTGCGCCAGGTTGGTTGATGTCTGATGAGGTTCGCAGTGAACTTCATGAAATCGGACTCGACTACACAAATAATCATCTATTTATTACCGACTTGGTGCGCCGTCAGGAAATCTTTGCTCCTGTTGTGTGTCAGCGACCTGAATCTAAATGGAGTGGACTTATAGCTAAGGCAACTGTTGCGTTAGCGCGAGTATTGATGTTTGCGCGCTTACCTCTACGCGTCGCAATACATCCAAAAGACCTTGCCGACACGCGGTTGCGCAGTGCAATCCTGCACATTATTGATTTGGCAATTGCTAAGGGCTACACATCACGCACTTACGAACAATTCATTGATCAGTCTCGAGTTTCTCAACAAGATGTTCACGAAGTTCGCCAATTAGGTGGGATTGCCTAGTGCACATTGTCCAATTAGCGAACTTTGTTACTCCAACTTCTGGTGGTCAACGTTTTGCACTTGAATCAATTGGGCAGAAATATGTTGCTAGAGGCCATACCTGCACGTTGGTGACTCCGGGCCGGCGCGGAGAAGTTTGGGGCGAAGGTCTCCGAACCTACGTACAAGTTCCAGGAAGTCGGGTTCCTTTCTCAGGCGGATATCGGGCAATCGTGCGGCGTAAAGAATTGCAAAAGGTCTTGCTGAATTTACGGCCAGACGTAATTGAAGTATCAGACAAGACCACTCTGGCATGGGTTCCTGAATGGGCGAAAGCGCAGGGGATTCGAACGGTGCTCTTTTCGCATGAACGTGTAACCGACGTTGTTCACGAGCGTTTCCCGTCGTGGCTGCCTGTTGCTCGAATCATTCTTCCGATTATTCAAAAAATGAAGTCTCAGGTAGATGCGGTTGTCTGCGCAAGTCAGTATTCGGCCGATGAATTTAGCGATGTGGCAGACAAGCTCTGCGTTATTCCTTTGGGTGTGGATCACGACGTATTTGGCCCACTCAATTCGAACGTTGATCCGTCTGAAGTTCCCCTGGTGCTATTCGCAGGTCGATTGTCTTTCGAAAAGCGTCCTCATGTGGCAGTTGCTGCGGCTCGTGAACTCGCGTTGCGGGGAGTGCCTTCAAAGTTCGTCTTTGCAGGCGACGGTCCAATGCGCAAGAAACTGAAAAAAACGGTAGATGGCTTAGACGTTTCGTTTGTCGGTCGCATTGCTGATCGTCATGAACTCGCTGCACTCATGTCCTCTGCAGACGTGAGTATTGCTCCGAGTCCATTTGAAACTTTCGGTCTCAGCATCTTGGAATCACTGGCCTGTGGCACCCCAGTGATAGTTGCGAATAAAGGCGCCGGGGCCGAACTCATTACTGGAGGCTGTGGTCTGGCTGTTGAGCCAACCGGAGCGATGGTTGCTGATGCGATCATGCTCGTGTTGCTTGAGAGCAGGGACTTGATGCGCCAGCGTTGCGTACAGCGTGCACGTGAAATGAGTTGGGATAGATGTGCTGAGCAATTTCTTGACTTGTATTCGTCTCTCATATCTCATTCATTGCAGGTGGCTGCATAATGAATATTCTTCCTGCCAAAGGTTCAGAGAACAGCATTCGTGCATTATTTTGGGAAACCTTGTCAATAGGCAATCCATTGCCATTCTCGCTTTCATGTGCACGTCGTTATGAAGAACTTGGTCTGGGTTGGTATCTCAGCCATGGAATTGACGATGCGGCTGTTGTGGAACGTGATGGAACTGTCATTGGGTACGGCTTGTTCTGTGCTGATGCTCAATCATTTAGGAAACATCAAAATCGACAAATGCTGTTGCTAGCAATTGAGGTGCTGTTTGCATTCTTCACATTTCGGACCAATGTAGAGTCGCGTCGGTTCTATTGGTTCCGAATCTGTGATTCGTTGACGATTTTCCGCAGCAGAAACACCTTACCTAACGATGTTCATGCTCATGCCCATCTCAATGTAAACCGCGCAAACCACGATGCCTTTGCTGCTCGAATGCTACGAGGTCATTCAGATGCAATGTGTCGACGACATGGACTAAATGCATACTTCGGCGAAATGAATGCAGTTGGCGGCAAACGAGTATTGAGCCTTCGGCGAGTCGGGGGCGACGTCGTCAATGAATCTCGAAACTTTACGTTCAGTTGGCTCGCAGGCGCACAAGTGCGACGACTGACGCTTGTAAGAACCGTAGATAACCAAAGAGAAATGGCTGCATAAATGGACAACGCATTACGAGTATCTGTTTTTGGTGCCGGTTACGTAGGTTTAGTAACCGCGGCTGGTTTGGCTGCAATTGGGCATCATGTGTTGTGTGTAGATGTTGACGAGAAGAAGATTTCAAGCCTGACAAATGGGGAAGTTCCATTTTTCGAACCTGGTTTGCCTGAAATGATTTCGCGAGGTGTTGCTTCTCAGAATCTTTGCTTCACAAGCTCGTTAACGATGGCCATTGACCACGGCCAGGTCATCATTATTGGAGTTGGCACTCCGCCGCTTTCGAGTGGTGCTGCAGACCTTTCTCAGGTGTTGTCTGTTGCCGCATCTATTGGAATGCACATTCAACATCGTGCGGTTGTCGTGGTGAAGAGCACCGTTCCCGTTGGGACTTCGGAATTGGTGCATGAAGCGATTCAGGACGAGCTCGACCGTCGCGGCGATTCAGTTTCATTCTCGGTCGCATCTAATCCTGAATTCCTTAAAGAGGGAGATGCGGTTCGCGACTTTATGGTTCCTGATCGCATCGTGATCGGGGTGAGCGATGAGTGGGCGGGCGATGTACTTGGTTTGTTGTATGAACCGTTGTGCAAGTCTGATGGTGTGTTGATGACGATGTCTACGCGCTCGTCGGAAATGTGCAAGTATGCAGCAAACGCAATGCTGGCCACGCGAATTTCGTTCATGAATGAAATGGCGCGCCTGTCAGACATCGTTGGTGCAGATATCTGCGAGATTCAACGCGTGATGGCAGCAGACCCTCGCATTGGCTCAAAGTATCTCAATGCGGGTGCAGGCTTTGGTGGAAGTTGTTTTCCGAAGGATTTGCGAGCAATTCGGGCTATGGGGATTGATTTTGATTGCGACCTACCGCTTATTGAGTCGGTAATTGAAGTAAACACTCGCCAGCAGACGGTGTTGATTGACAAGGCTCGTGAGGTGTTGGGCTCGTTAAAGGGCAAACGTTGCGCGGTATGGGGGCTGGCGTTCAAGCCAGACACCGACGATATTCGCGAAGCTCCGGCATTGCATCTCATTCACGCGCTTCTTGCCGAGGGCGCAACGATTGTGGCTCACGACCCAGTGGTGCAGTGGCTTCCAATGTACAGCAGCCTGTCGCCAGATCTGTTTCACATCGTTGACGATCCGTATGCAGCCATTGCCGACACTGATGTGTTGTTTCTAGTTACCGAGTGGTCTGAATATCGAACCATTGATGTTCAGCGCATGACCGACCTGGTTGGCGATGGAGTCATCGTCGATGGCAGAAATATCTGGGCCAAAATTGACTTCACTAGAACAGATGTTGCTTACCTTGGGATTGGGCGCCAATCAAACGTGGAACAAGTGCGAGAAACCTACGCAGTTGAGCTTGCTGGCTAAAACTAGCTAGCGAGTGAAATTCGCTCCATGATTGGAACGAATGTAGAAAATTCTGGTGACACATGATTGAGCAGTTTTGCGCCTTCATCCCAACGACGTAGCGACACAGCATCTGAGAATCCTGGTAGCGATTCAAATCGCTTGACTTCATCATCGTTCATGATTCCACCCTGGATTTCCAAACTGCGAATAGATCCGGCAGAAAGTGTTGAAAAGTAGTCTGCTTCAACCGCACAGAGGTAGCGCTTTGCTTCAACGTGCAGGGCAATTGGGGCGGTGACGCGTGGCCCAAAACTTTTTGCCAAGTACTTGACTGCAGTTGACTCGTGCTTATCGTTCACGGAAATATTGACATTTCCGGCCTTTGACTCAAGTGCAAGTAGATGACCAACGTCGTGCAGCAAGGCTGCAATGACGAGTTCATCGGTTGAGCCTGCCTCTTGAGCGAGCACTGCGCATTGAACTGCATGCTCAAGCTGTGAAACACATTCGTCATACTTTTGGGTTCCCCAAGTGGTGAACAGGTTTGCTATTTCATTGATCATGTGAAACTGGCCTTCCTCGAAAGTCGTTGATTAGTGAAACTCTTACTTTTTTGCCTAAATTTTTTGAATCTTGGAACTCTTGTAATTTCTGTGCGTAATACGGTTCGCGCAGATCGCCTTCAGATAGCGCGTTATACGTCGGGTACAACGCACGGCGATCGCGATTCGAATTGTTGTCGCCGCTTCTGTGTGGAGTGCGCGAATGGAACCACAGCGTTTGACCGGCCTTCAGTTCAACAGTGAACCACTCCATTGCATCGACAACAGATTGGGCAATGCATCCCTCTTCATCCATAGGCAAAATTTCTTTGTGCTTTCCTGAGACAACTTCTAGGCAACCATTTTCAACTGTGGCGTCATCAACAGCAACCATGCATGAAAGGTGGACATCTATGAAGCGGTAGGCGGGGGCATCTTGATGCGGTGAGTAACCGGCGCCTCCTACCAGTTTGTAGTTGATTTTCTCTTTGTACAGGACGGCTTGTTCGCCCAGAAGTGACGAGGCGGTTTCAACCATTACACCTTGAGTGAGGAATTGTCGAAACCCTTCATGCGAAGGCGTGAAGTATTCAGTTCGACATAGCTTTGGACCATGCTCGGTTTGTTCTCGGTAATGCAACCATGGCCCGGTGTCGGGTAAATCTTGAATTTCTTGCACCCATGTTTGCAGCGCTGCAGTCTGGTCGCGATCAAGTGTCTGGGTAATCAGCCATCCAAGGTCATTGAACTGGGCAATTTGTTCCTTAGTCAAGGTGCCCGACACAAACGACATGGTATTCACGCTAATTATTGGACTCTCATTCGGTGTCGAGTTTCCCAAGATTTCACCTGGGGTTGGTCCGTTGCTAGACGGTGGCAGTGCTCGGTCTAAGGTTTGGTTCGTGGGGGAAGTGTCATCGCATGTGGGCGTCGGTGCTCCGTATCTCGCGCGCCATCTCGGCGTTCCCAGCCTGGCCATTAAGTCCATTAAGGCAATTGGAACTGGGCAAATGGCCGAGAGCTATCGGGTGTCCTTCATTGATGATGCTCATGGTCAATTACCGCCGTCGGTTGTGGTGAAGGTACCTTCGCAAAGCGAAAGCAGCCGCGCTGCATCACGAATTACTCGTTGCTACGAACTGGAAACTGGTTTCTACACTCATGTGCGGTCGTTGGTAGGGGTGAGTGCTCCGAATTGTCTGCATGTGTGGTTCGACGCACCCAATGACGACTTTGTTTTGGTGCTTGAGGACATTGTCGATGGCAAACAAGGTGACCAAATAACTGGTGCGTCTGTGGAGCAGGCTCGTGCGGCCATCGACGAGCTTGTTCAATTGCATGCCCCACTGTGGAACTCTTCACAGTTGGACACCCTGAGTTGGATGCCTCGGCACACTATGGAGAGTTCGCAAGGCACTCGTGATTTGCTGCAATCAGTATTCGCCGGTTTTGCTACAAGGTTCTCTTCGCTTGTGAGCGCCGAGGTGTTGGAATTGGGAAGTCGGCTTGTTGAAAACATCGATGGCTACGATCGTGCGTTTCCGAATAACGAAACCATCGTGCACCGCGATTTCCGATTGGACAATTTGTTGTTTACTGAAACTGCAACTGGGACGATCGTAAAAGTGGTGGACTGGCAAACCACCAGCATCTCAGCTGGCGCAACCGATCTTGCGTATTTCATCGGGGCAAGTTTCAGCCCTGAACAACGTCGCGAAGTAGAAGGCGAACTGGTCCGCAGATACTGCGATGGTCTATCGCAAGCTGGAATTTCGATTGCGTTCCCAGAAGTGTGGGATCAATATCGACTGTTCGCGACATCTGGTTACATCATGGCCATCGTTGCGAGCATGTTGGTTAAGCAAACAGAACGAGGCGATGCGATGTTTGCCGCAATGGCGAACCGTCACGGGCAACAAATGATCGATTTAGAAACATTGTCACTCTTTAGATAGGAAACGTATGGCACTTTTTGACGCAGAAGACGAACGGTTTGGTCACCAACTTCCAGAACCATTTCGCAATGTTGTGCATCACAACGACAGCTGGAGAGAAAGCCTGTTCTTCATTATGCATAAACGCAACGAACCAGGTGACGTACTCATTCTGACACTTGCGCATTTTCCAGCACACAATGAAATGGACTCGTTGCAATTAGGCCGCGTTGGCAATTCGCCAGTGATGGCCCGTCATGCACGAACGACGGCGGCAGACCCAAACAACTGGAATGTTGGCCCAGTGTCAATTGACATTGTTGAACCAAAAAAGAAAATTCACCTGCTTGCACGTAAATCAGATTCAACGCCGGTCGAACTCGACATCACGTTCACCGCGCGAACCGCTCCGTATCAATTGCGTCGCGGAACCATGAAGGCCGGAAACGAAGTGGTGTGGGACCAGACGCACATGTTTCAAAGTGGAACGTACAACGGCACCTATACGCACAATGGCAAAACCTACGAAGTAGAGAATTGGTGGGGACAGCGTGACCATTCGTGGGGAGTGCGCGTGCATAACCGTTGCCCAATGTGGATGTGGACGCCAATTCAACTTGAAGAAGGCTTCCTGCAGGTGTGGCACTGGGAGTACCCAAATGGTGCGCGCGTGTATACCGATGGTTGCTTTGCCCCTGTTGGAGGCGGAGACCCGATACCGGTCATTGCGTTCGAACACGACTTGCAGTGGCAAGACGCAAAAGGCAATGACGTTTCATACGGACAATTTGGCGAAGAAGTTGCCGGTCTTGCAGGCGTCTTAACGTTCACGCTCGAAGGCGGACGCAAATTTGTCGTGGAGGGAACTGGCAGGTGGGCTCAGCGTTACAGCGGCATCGCCACGAAGGCACCGAATGTGCTGGGCGGAGGACTTTCAGAAATGCAGGTCACCACTTCAGACGGCCAGCGTGGCAGTGCGATCTATGAATTGACAGGGCAGTGGCACCATCGTTATTTCCCAATCGCACGTGGAGAAAAACTGCCGCCTTTAGGGGTAACGCCTGGCGAATTACACTCGTGACATACATATATAGGGAGCACTTGAATGAATAACGAACAGTTCGCAAAAGTAAAAAGCGGCAAAGGTTTTATTGCGGCACTCGATCAAAGCGGTGGCAGCACCCCAAAAGCATTGATGCTGTATGGCATTGAAGAGAACGAGTATTCGGGTGATGAGCAGATGTACGACCTCATTCATGCAATGCGGACTCGAATAATCAAGAGTTCTGTGTTTTCTGGCGAACGTGTGTTGGGCGCCATTTTGTTTGAGATGACCATGGATCGCAAGATTGACGGCAAAGGTTCGGCCGAATTTCTGTGGGAAGACAAAGGCGTAGTTCCGTTTTTGAAAATTGATAAGGGTCTGGCCGATGAAGCCGACGGCGTGCAGGTGATGAAGCCAATGCCGGAACTCAATGCGCTGCTTGAGCGAGCAAAACAGCACGGAGTATTTGGCACCAAGATGCGTTCGGTAATCAAATTGGCTAACGAAAAGGGAATCAAAGCAGTTGTCAGCCAACAGTTTGGAGTTGGCAAGCAAATCATTGCTGCCGGTCTCGTGCCAATCATCGAACCAGAAGTAGATATCAAGAGCCCTCAGAAGGCAGAAGCCGAAGCATTGATGAAGACTGCAATCTTGGCTGAACTTAATGCTTTGTCAGCAGATCAGAACGTGATGTTGAAGCTGACGCTTCCAAACACTGCTGGTTTCTTCGACGAACTCGTTGCACATCCTCGCGTTGTTCGAGTGGTTGCGCTTTCTGGTGGTTACAGCCGTGCCGATGCAAACGTTGCGCTTGCAAAAAACAAGGGAGTCATTGCCAGTTTCTCGCGTGCACTCACCGAAGGCTTGTCGGCAAAGCAGAGCGATACAGAATTTGATTCGTTGCTGAATTCAGCAATTCAAGGAATTTACGACGCGTCAAACACCTGATGCATAGGTAACGCCGGTGCCGCGAATGCCGCAGTAACCGTCAGGGTTTTTTGCCAAATATTTCTGGTGGTATTCCTCTGCAATGTAGAACGTGTCAAGTGGCGCGATTTCGGTGGTAATTGTTCCGTATCCAGCAGTAGTTAAGCCAGCCTGGAAATTGCGACACGTTGTCTGCGCATCTGTCGCTTGTTCATCGTTCGTTGTGTAAATGGTGCTGCGGTACTGAGTTCCAAAGTCGTTGCCTTGGCGCATGCCCTGCGTTGGATCGTGGTTTTCCCAAAACACATTCAAGAGATCGGTGTAGGGGATAACTGACGAGTTGTACTTCACGAGCACTACTTCTGCATGGTGCGTGGTACCACTACACACGTCTTTGTATGAAGGGTTCGTTGTTACCCCACCTGCATAACCAACGGCAGTCTCTAACACTCCGTCGAGTGACCAGAACAAGCGCTCGGCGCCCCAGAAGCAACCCATGCCGAACACTGCAGTTTGTGTGTTGTCCATTCGCACAATGTAGCCCCGATTGGTAGCGTCATTCCAGTGAAAACGCGCCGCACCGACATCGAGGGAATGCGCGCTCTTGCAGTAGGGCTAGTAGTGCTCAATCACGCTGGAGTCCCATGGCTGTCTGGTGGTTACATCGGCGTAGACGTGTTCTTTGTGATCTCGGGGTTTCTGATTACCCAGCTACTCATTGATGAAGCGGGCGAGCGCAACTCCATTGACCTGCGCAATTTCTGGGCAAGGCGTGCGCGAAGAATTTTGCCGATGTCAATTCTGGTTGCGTTGGCAACAGTCATCGCAGGGCTGTTCATGCTTGAACCAGGCAAGGTACGAGACCTCAGCGCTATTGGTCTTGGCGCGCTTGGTTTTTGCACCAACATCGTGCTGTTCTTTCGCACGTCTGATTATTTGTCTGGTGTAACTGCGCCTTCACCGCTTCGCCATTTTTGGTCACTCGCAGTAGAGGAGCAGTTCTATTTGTTGTGGCCGCTCGTGGTGTTCGCCACAGTGAGGTATGGAAAAGCGCATTGGAGAAAGTGGCTGCTAGGGGTAGGCATTGTTGGTGGGCTTGCGTCGCTCATCACTTCGGTTTTAATCACGAAAGGTCACCCGGGAGCCGGCTACTACCTTCCGTATTCGCGATTCTGGGAGATCAGCGCAGGAGCATTGCTCGCAATCGCAGGAACCCGTGTTGACAAGATCCCACACGTTGTTAGGGCTATTGGCGGTTGGGTAGGGCTCATCGCGGTTATCGCATCCGCAGTGATTTTCTCGGAGTCGACAATTTTCCCTGGCTACACGGCACTCTTACCAGTGGTTGCAACGGTGTTCATACTTGTTGCAGGAAGCGCAAAGTTTGGCCCGGTCTCACTGCTTTCACTTGAACCGCTGCAAAGTCTTGGCGCGCGAAGCTTTTCGTTATATCTCTGGCATTGGCCATTGTTTGTATTAGTAGAAGCGCGGTTCGGCACGCCATCGGCTTGGGGTAAAGCATGGATTGTGGTTGCAGCACTAGTGCTGTCTGCAATTTCCTATCGCGCAGTTGAACAACCAGTTCGCCACAACACATGGCTGTCGGCAGTTTCGCTTCGCAGTTTGCTGGCTGCTGGTATTGCGCTATCGCTCAGC
>CAITUB010000026.1 GCA_903895515.1 uncultured Acidimicrobium sp.
ACCATGGAAACCAGCATGGGCACATTGGTTATTGCGCTCGACCCAATTGCCGCGCCAATCACCGTAAACAACTTTGTGTTCTTGGCTGCGCAGCATTATTACGACGGTGTTATTTTCCATCGCATCATCCACAATTTCATGTGTCAAGGTGGCGATCCAGGTGGAGATGGTCGCGGTGGTCCTGGTTACCGATTTGTTGACGAATTGCCTAAGACACACCGGTATGTAAATGGCGCTGTTGCTATGGCGAATAGTGGACCAAATACAAACGGCTCACAATTTTTCATTTGTTCAAAAGACCTAAGTCCGCAAGAGATTCAACCCTTGTATTCAATATTCGGACAAGTTGTAAAGGGTCTTGACATAATTGAATTGATGCATAATGTGCCGAAAGGCCCTTCAAATCGTCCAAAAGACGACGTGGTCATTCGCTCAGTCACCATCACTGTCGCTGACTAGTTCTTCATGGTGAAGCGGTTCGACTCACTGTCGATCGCTGATGCACGACGCATTGCACTAGCTGCGCAAGGTTTTGACACTGCGCGTCCAAAAACCAAAGCAACACAACGACATGTTGATGCGCTCATTGCACGACTTGGTGTTATTCAAATTGATTCGGTAAACGTGTTGGTACGCAGCCAAGAACTGCCGCTCTTTGCACGCCTTGGAAATCATGATCGCAACGCAATTCCTAAAGCGACCGAAGCGCAAAAGTTATTTGAATATTGGGGGCACGAAGCGGCGCTTTTGCCCGTGGACTTGCATCCGTTATTTCGTTGGAAAATGAATGCAGCGCGCACGGGAAAAATTACGCACTGGGGTCTAACTAGTTTTTACGAAGAGAACAAAGCGTTTGTAAAGCGAACGTTGAAACATGTGACAACGAATGGGCCAACAACTTCGCGTGAACTTTCCACTCGCACGGAAAAGAAAGGCACGTGGTGGGACTGGGACGAAGCCAAAGTTGCGCTCGAATATTTGTTTCTCACGGGCCAACTGATGTCGCGTGGGCGAGGCACAGACTTCGCACGCATTTACGACACACCCGAGCGAGTGTTGCCACAGCGTGTGTTTGATGCACCAACCCCAAGCGAGCACGATGCTCGTAAAGCGTTGCTGGTGCGTTCCGCAATTGCACAAGGCGTAGCAACCGCGAGCGACTTGGCTGACTATTACCGACAAAAGCCGGCGGCTGTGAAGCCGTTGATCGCCGAGTTGTTGGAAGAGGGTGAGTTGCGCGCAGTCGCTGTTGACGGATGGACAGAGAAAGCATTTGTTCATCGCGACGCCAAGCTGCCAAAACAACTCCATGCCACCGCATTGCTCTCTCCGTTTGATTCACTCGTGTGGTGTCGACCGCGCAACGAACGGTTGTTCAATTTTCATTACCGCATCGAGATCTACACGCCGAAAGAGAAACGAAAGTTTGGCTATTACGTATTGCCGTTCATGATTGATGGCGAAATGGTTGGCAGGGTGGACTTGAAGGCTGACCGCGCCAGCGGCGTATTGCAAGCACACAGCGTGCACACGGAAAAAGGCGTGAAACGCTCGTCAATCAACGACGCCTTGAATGCCGAACTACGCGCCATGGCCACGTGGCTGCAGCTTGACCGAGTGCAAATTGGTCGTGGGTAGCCTGTAGCGCGTGAAACCAATCATCGCTATTGCCGGTCGTGTTGGCCCCGCCAGCCGAGTGTCGCGCAGTGCCGTGCATTTTGCAGGTGACGTATATACGAATGCCGTGTTGCGCGCCGGCGGCGAACCTGCAGTTGTGGTTCCGCAAGATTTAACCGATGAAGACGCCGATGAGTTGATGTCGCGTTTCGATGGCTTGGTGCTCATGGGCGGCGGCGACGTTGACCCGCAGTTGTATGGCCAAGAGCCAAGCGTGTACGTGTACGGCATTCTTACCGAG
>CAITUB010000027.1 GCA_903895515.1 uncultured Acidimicrobium sp.
ATCTTGCAGTTGCCAGCCCCAACCTCTGGCTCAATTGTGTTTCAAGGAACCGACATCACCAAGTTGAGCAAAAAAGATTTGCGCAACGTTCGCCCTGCAATGCAGATGATTTTCCAGGACCCAGTGAGTTCACTCGACCCACGTTTTCCTGTCAGTCGCGCAGTTGAAGAACCTCTCAAAATTTGGAATCGTGGAAATGAAATTGAACGTTCTGCGAAAGTTGATGAACTGTTGAATTCGGTAGGACTAGATCCTGCACTTGTTCGTGACCGACGACCGTATGAATTTTCTGGTGGTCAGTGCCAGCGCATCAGCATTGCACGCGCGCTAGCCCTCGAACCAAAACTGCTTATTTGCGATGAGCCAGTTTCAGCACTTGACGTCAGCGTTCAAGCGCAGATTCTCAACTTGCTACAAGACATGAAAGAGGCTTATGGCCTCACCCTTATTTTCATTTCTCACGACCTTTCAGTGGTGAAAGCCGTGAGTACTCGAATCATGGTGATGTACCTGGGCAAGATTTGTGAAATCGCTACCCCAGACGAGCTGTATTCGCGACCATTGCACCACTACACATCAGCGCTCGTAGGTTCAGTGCCGGTTCCCGACCCAGAGCGCAAAGTCTCCGCAACACTGCTTGAAGGCGAGCCACCATCGCCGCTTGACCCACCATCTGGTTGTCGCTTCCGCACACGTTGCCCGGCCGCTACCGAATTGTGTGCAACCGAAGAGCCAATGCTGCGCCTAGCAGCAGACGGTCACTACGTGGCCTGTCACCACCCGCGCGCTTAGTTCAGTTCGCGCGGAACTTCTGCTGCGCTGAGTTCGCGAGCTGCTACTTCAATTTGTTTCACTTCATCAATTTCGGTTTGCACTACACCCAATTCGCGAAATTTCCGAAGCGTGACAAGCATTCGGCTTTCGATAGAGCCAACGAGATCGTTGTATGCCCTTGTCGACGATTCGATTCCTTTGCCCATCTTGCTGACAAGTTCGAGTACTTTCCCCACTCGGTCGTACACCTCTGCTCCTAGACGTGCTACTTCGTCGGCGTGTTCAGTTGCCTTGTGCGCCTGCCAACCTTTGGCCACTGCCAAAAGAAGTGCGAGCAGGTTTACTGGTGAGGCAATCAACACTCTTTGGCGCATGGCGTCTTCGAGCAGTGTCGGATCGGTTCGCATTGCGTCTGAAACGAACCCTTCTCCTGGAATAAACATGACAACAAACTCCGGCGCACTTGGAAATTGCTCCCAGTATTTTTTATCTGCAAGAGTTTTCATATGAGCACGGAGATCACGTGCGTGCAATTTCAGTTCTGCGTCTTTAGTTGCGGTATCTGTAGCTTCAGACATTCGGCCGTAGGCAGCAAGTACTGCTTTGGAGTCAATCGCTAAAAACGCATTGTTCGGCAGTCTCACCACAACATCGGGGCGCTGATTGCGCTCGCCTTCTCCACCTGTGAACTGTTCGGAATAGTCGCAAAAAGACTCCATGCCAGCAAGTTGAATGACATTGCGTAATTGATTTTCGCCCCACGACCCACGCGCAGACGGAGACTTCAACATGTTCGACAATGACGTTGTGGTGCTGTTGAGATTTTGAATTTGTAGCGCAAGCGAAGAAACCGTGGACTGCTCGGAAGTGAAACTTGTTTGTAACGACGTAACCGACTGAGAGAGGCTGTTGATGTGCTGTTCAAAAGGCTGCAAGAGAGCGCGTGTCTGTTGATCTAGATTTCGTGCTTGCGCTGAGAAGAATTCTGCGCTTTGTTGCGTGCTGTTCTGCAAAGACTCGGCCGCTGTTTTGCGAACCTCGGCTTCGACAGTTGACCTGATAGTGGTGACTAACGCATTGATGTCGATTGGTGGATTTTGAGGTTGGGTTTGTTGCTGCACCTGGCTGGCGCTTTTCATGGTGTTCACCATGTACAACAACACACCTAGGACGACAACGATGAGACCAACGAGTACAGATTGCATACTCCAAGTATGACCCGTGGGTATATCGAAGTTTGGCGCTAGAAGTGCAGCACTGAGGCAACCGCGTAGTCGCTCAGTTTCGACCGCCCACCGAGCGCATCTAGTTCAACGAGGAACACCAGCCCGGCAACCGTGGCGCCAAGGCCTTCCACTAAGCGAACTGCCGCTTCTGCTGTGCCTCCGGTAGCCAACACATCATCCACAATCAGCACGGTGTCTCCATGGCCAACTGCGTCTTCATGAATCTCTAAGCGGTCCGTTCCATATTCAAGTTCATAGTCCTGGCTGACCACTTTCCATGGCAGCTTGCCCGGCTTAC
>CAITUB010000028.1 GCA_903895515.1 uncultured Acidimicrobium sp.
AAACTGTTTGTACGGTGGCGACAGAAAATTTCACTGGCACAGCACCGAACTCAAGGATCTTGGCCAAGTCACGAGCCTCAGCCTCATCGAAGCTTCCCGAAATTTGCACATTGCCACCGGTAAACACGGCCTGTTGCACGACTGGTGCCGAAATGACTTCACCGTCGAGCACGATGGCAATTTGACCGGTTGGGCACGTTGCATCTTTGTTAAAGCAGCGTGTTGACAATGCATTCCAAATGTCTTCTCCGGCAGAGCCTTTCAGCAGACCAACTACAACGCTCCATGATCCGTTATTCACTTCGGCAGTGGCATCGTTGCTAAACACCAAACCAGATGCTCCAGCTGGACCTGCCGAGAAAACATCGCCGTTCTTGCCGAGCAACACCACAGTTGCATTCGGGTCGTTGGCATCTTGACTTGCCATTACTTCAGCAAGCGATGGAGTCGAACTTGGTGTCGCTGCAACTGTCGATGGCGAAGTTGAAACTGGAGTTGCAGTAGTCGGCGGAACTGTTGTTGCTGCAACACGTCGCGAACTTCCTGGCCCACTGGATGCTGGCAACGTTGAGTCAACAACTGTCGTTGCGCCAGGCACAGTTGTGTCGGTGCCTGTGTTGATTGTTCCAGCTTGCAATACCGGACGGAGCAACAATTGACCCTGCTTACCGATGATGTCCAGTGCTCGTTGTTGATCTTGAACTCCAGGAAGGTTGACCACCACAGTGTCACCCTGACGAATAATTTCTGGCTCTGATACGCCAATGGAGTCAACGCGAGCGCGAATGATGGTGAGCGCAACATCGAGTGCTTTCGCATCGTATGTTCCTTCGGGTTGCAGCGTCACCGATGCGCCACCTTGAAGGTCAAGCCCGAGTGCAGGAACGTTTCCTGCAACGAGGTTGCCTACAAGTAGGCCAAATACAACAACGATCACTCCGACCAAAGAAACAACGAGACGACGAACCATGTGCGCGAACTACTACTTCTGCTCTGCTGATGGGTTGGCAGGATCTGGAGTCTTTCCAGCTACAGCCGAACGGTTAATACGGAATTCGACTCCGGTGTTGGCTTCAAACCAGATGTACGGCTTGTCGTCTTCGATTTGTGAGATGTAGCCATAGATACCCGAATTCAAGAGAACGTGATCTCCTTCGGCGAGGGCACCCTGAAGATCCTTTTGCTCCTTAGCGCGCTTGCGCTGTGGGCGAATGAGCACGAAGTACATCGCTCCAAAAATGGCAACGATCGGTAAAAAACTGAGCGGCGAACTTGAAGATGAACTAGATGCAGCGAGGACTGAAATGACGTGGAACATAGGCAATGACTCTACTCGCCTAACGCAACGCTAGGAGGCCGCGTTTCCCATCGCATTCCCCCACACGGCAAGTATTTCCTCTCGAAGCGACGCAAACGAACCATCCACAATCGCCCTGCGCATCTGATTCATGAGCTCGATAGTCCAGGCCACATTGTGAATCGAAACAAGGCGCGAAGCAGTTGGCTCGCCCACTTGAAAAAGGTGACGGATAT
>CAITUB010000029.1 GCA_903895515.1 uncultured Acidimicrobium sp.
GATCGAACGACCACGTGTTGAGGTAATGCGCTCCTGCAACTGGCCCATTTCGTCAGCAAGCGTTGGCTGGTAACCCACGGCTGAAGGCATACGTCCAAGAAGGGTTGATACTTCTGAACCTGCCTGTACGTAACGGAAAATGTTGTCTACGAACAACAACACGTCTTGGTTGCGTACGTCGCGGAAATACTCGGCCATGGTAAGTGCCGAAAGAGCAACGCGAAGTCGAACTCCAGGTGGTTCGTCCATTTGGCCGAACACGAGAGCGGCCTTTTCGAATACTCCAGACTCTTCCATTTCCATGCGCAAGTCGGTGCCTTCACGTGTGCGCTCGCCTACTCCGGCGAACACTGACACACCACCGTGGTTTGAGGCCACGCGGTTAATCATTTCGGTGATGAGAACGGTCTTACCTACACCTGCACCACCGAACAAGCCGATTTTTCCACCAGCAAGGTATGGGGTGAGCAAGTCGATGACCTTAATTCCAGTTTCAAACATGCGACGGCTTGGTTCAAGCGCTGCGAAGTCTGGTGCTGGACGGTGAATGTCCCAACGCTCAATGTCTTTGAAGTCGTCGTTGTTTCCATCGAGGCAATCGCCCCACACGTTCCATACGTGACCAAGTGTCTTGTCGCCTACTGGCACTTGAATGCCGTGACCCGTGTTGCGCACTGGGGTACCGCGGCGCAAACCGTCAGTTGGCTTCATGCACACAACGCGCACTCGGCTGTTGCCTAATTGCTGGGCAACTTCAGCCAACACCTTGACGTCTTTGCCGTCTGAAGTGATGGTGAATTCCAGCGCTTGGTTCAGCTCTGGCAATGATCCACGTGGAAACTCCACGTCGATAACTGGTCCTGCAATCGCGACGACCTTTCCGTCTTTCAATGCAGTTGATGATGTTGTGCTCATGTTGTGCTCCTATTTCTCAAACTATTAAGCGGACTTGCCAGAGCCGAGTGCTTCAGCGCCGCCCACAATTTCCATAATTTCTGTTGTAATCGAGTCTTGACGCGCACGGTTCATAATGCGTGAGAGTGTCTTAATTAGTTCTTCTGCGTTGTCGGTTGCCGACTTCATTGCGCGCTGACGCGCTGCGTGCTCGCTTGCTGCTGCGTTAAGCAATGCTGCATACACGCGCGCTTCAACGTAACGAGGCAACAACGATTCGAGAATGACTGTTGGATCTGGTTCAAACTCGTAGTCACTGTTTGCGGCCGACTTACCGTCGCCACCTGCAACTACATCTTGTTCAAGTGGAACGAGTGGACGTCGAACGACTTCCTGGGTTCCTGCAGAAACGAAACGTGTGTACACCAGTTCGACGCGATCGATGATTCCCTTGACATACAAATCAACTACGTATTCGCCAATTGCTTTTGCATCTGCATAACCAGGTGCATCAGAAAAGCCAGCAAAGCCGGTGCCAATCTTGTATCCACGGAAACGGAAGTAACCCTCGGCCTTGCGACCAACTGGAACAACCAAGTAGTCCTTACCAGCAAGAACGTCGGCCTTTACTTCGCCTTCTGTTGCGCGCAGAACTCCAGAGTTATAACCACCACACAAACCGCGGTCAGCAGTA
>CAITUB010000030.1 GCA_903895515.1 uncultured Acidimicrobium sp.
CTCAATTGGTATGAAATTACCGTCTCAGGAAACTTTGAAGGCAAGAATATTCCCGCCAGGCTCCACCATCGAGGAGACCTCTCGCGTCCACCTGAGGTGGAAGAGGCCCGACAGCTTCTGTATCAGCACAGAGAATCTCGCAAGCGACCACTTCTCGACGACAAGGTACTTACAGAGTGGAACGCCATGATGCTGGCAACACTTGCCGAGGCTGCTTTCTTTTTTGAATCTGACGAATGGCTGCAAGCGGCAATTCGTAACGGCGAATTTCTCGTGCGCGAACTTCGCACTGCGCAAGGCAATTGGCACCGCAGTTGGCAAGAATCGGGCTCGCCACAGGCACGACACCGAGCCCTTGCAGCCGACCTTGCGCAATTGGTTGACGCCTTCACTCGGCTTGGTGAAGCAAGTGGTCAAGCACGCTGGATTACATACGCACAAGAAGCAGCCGACGAAATGCTCACTCAATGCTGGGACGCCGTCAATGGCGGACTGTTCACCACTCCCGACAATGGCGAACAGCTCATCGTTCGTCAAAAAGATGTGATGGACAATGCGACTCCATCAGCAAACTCAACCGCAGCGCTTGCGTTGTACCGACTTGGCGCTCTCAGTGGCAACAGCCGATACACCCAACATGCCGATCAGATTTTGCGGCTCCTTGCACGCATTGCGACTAGCGCTCCATCTGCATTCGGCAATTTGCTCGCATCTGTTCACCTGTGCCACGCAGGAATTACCGAAGTCGCACTACCCGGTAATCAATCCGACATGTTGCGCGAACTCCGCAAACGGTGGTTGCCGACCGTGGTGCTTGCATGGGGCGAGCCGTATGACTCCCCATTATGGACTGACCGCAATCAACACTCTGCCTACGTGTGCAAAGAATACGCGTGTATGAAGCCAGCCACATCACCTGACGAATTGGTGGAAACCCTACGCGTCGCACTCGCGTAACTATTTACCAATGCGATTGGTGAATCGCTTCCTGTAGCGGCATTCGTGGTCGAACAGAACTTCTGCCCTTTTCACCATCTTGTGCAGCATGTCCCACAGCAATTGCGCCAAGCAACTGCATCTGTTCGGGAACACCCAGACGCTTGCGCAGTTGTTGTTCACCGTTAAACACCGCAAAGAACAATGCGCCAAGTTCAGCATCGTGCGCTGCTAACAACAACGACATGACAGCAAATGAACCATCGATCGTCCAATACGGAGTTGGCCATGCATCCATACCTTCTCCAAGACCGGTCGCAGCCTTGTCGGTCTCGGAATATCGAGCAACGTAGGCAAGTGGGTCGACAAACGGAAGAATGATTACTGGCGCATCAAGGAGCTGTTTCCAACGAAAGGTTGCGCGTTTTTCATTTGGCAAGGAGTCGTTCCAAAAGGCAGCAACATCTTCGCCTGCTAGCACTACGAAATGAGTGCCCTGCGTTTTTCCAGCGGAAGGAGCGCGGAGAGCTAAATCTATGAGCGAGTGAATTACTGCTTCACCAATTGGTTCAGGTAAAAATGCCCGCGTCATTCGACGTGAACGAACAAGGTCGGTGAACTTCACCGCAGCAACCGTTAGTGCTTTTCGAGTTTGCCAAGCTTGGCGAGTGACTCTGCCATGGTCCAACCATGAACGATGAGCGCTCCACCCTTGGCCTTTGTTACGCCCTTAAATTGCGCTGCAACATCGGGGTTCACTTTTTCCGGCTTCGTTGATTCATGGTCCAAGAATCCACTGTGACCGTTTGTCTTCACAATGAAACTCTGTTCGTCGTATGTGGATTCAACGCCGAATCTACGAGCAAGACGTTTGCCCCATGCACGCTCTTCGCCAACAGCACGATGTCCTGGACGAGGAATCATTTCAGTCAGCGCCTTAAACGACTCGAGCCCTTCAGCGTTCAAAAAACGCGAACCGACAACAACATCTTCGTCTGGGAAAGCCATAAGCGCACGGTGATACGCCTCAGTCATCAAGCCTTTGAGCACTGAATCACGCTTTGGCGTGCGCTTCACACTCATCATGCCGAGCAACACACATGGAGTTCCACCGATGCGCTCAAGCGTTGAAAATGTGAAACCATGAACCTTGCCGCTGATTTTGGCACTGGTAAACAACACCCAGTCCTCTTTGGCCTTGGTAATTACCTCTTGGGAGAAAAAACCACCCATGGCTGCCAATTCTTCGATCTCGATATCTGTAAGGGACGCACAATCACGCGTTTCAACCTCAACTGACATGACTACAGTCTGCCAGCAAAAATGTGGTTTGCGACGGGCCAATACTGCACCGCCCTATGTGCTCGAGTAGTGCCTATTCGATATAGGCGTTTTCGCCAAACTCCGTACGCAACACGCCAATCGCCCGATCAAGGTTGACATTGAATTCAGAACTGAGTCGCAACACATTCTCTGGTCCGAGATGCAAATACACAGGCGATGTTCCTGGGTACTCCAGCAGCGTTGATTTCAGCGATTCAATGGTGGCTTCAGACAACACCTGAGCAGCGATCTTTAGGTGCAGCGAGTCTTGGAAAGCACGCAACCCTTCCAACACGGTGATGTCCATTGCCATGAATCCAACCCTGCTGTCATCTCGCTTATCGAGGCGCCCACGTACCGATACCAAAATGTCGTCAGCTAGCTGATGGCCAAATTTTTGCAACGTCTTTGGAAACAATGTGACTTCAACTGAACCCTGCAAGTCTTCTAACTGAAACGTTGCCATCTGGTCACCCTTACGCGTGTATTTGCGCGCAAGACCGTTCACGATTCCACCAATCACCATGAATGCACCATCGTCTCGCTCTAGCGCTTCCGGAATTGAGCAGTCAACGCGACGACGCAACGCTCCCTCAATTCCCATGAGCGGATGATCCGACACATATAGACCGAGCATTTCCTTTTCAAACTTCAACTGCTCGGTCTTATCAAATTGCAGATCGGGAATATTTTGGCGCTCGGAGAAGCCTTCGGTTTCATCTCCCAAGTCACCAAACAGGCTCATCACGCCCTGATCGCGTTCGCGGCGGCGCACCATGGTGGTGTCAATGATTGATTCGAACACCATCAGTAGGCCCTTGCGCGGGTGTCCGAGTTTGTCGAATGCTCCAGCTTTAATCAGCGACTCGATGGTCCGCTTGTTTAGTGCTTGTTCGGGTACGCGTTCTGCAAAGTCATAGAACGACTCAAAAACACCATGTGCATCACGATGCTCAATGATCTGTCGCACCAGACCTTCTCCAACGTTGCGAATGGCGCTAAGTCCAAACGTGATTTGCTGATCGTCACCGTTGATGATTGGTTCGAAGTTGACGCCGGAACGATTGATATCGGGTGTCAACACGGTGATGCCACTGGTACGCGCATCCGACAAATACACAGCGGCCTTTTCGTAGTTCGCTTTCACGCTGGTGAGCAAGCACGCCATGTACTCCACCGGATAATGCGCTTTGAGATATGCAGTTTGATACGAAATGAGTCCGTACCCATACGCGTGACTCTTGGCAAATGCATAGTCAGCAAATTTCACAATGGTGTCAAACAGTTCTTCACCCAGGTCTACGCCGTATCCAGTTTGCTCGCAGCCTGCAACAAAGCTGCCACGCGCTTCTTCCATCTTCTCGGGAATCTTCTTTCCGCATGCTTTGCGCAAGTTGTCTGCTTCGGCCATGGAAAAGCCAGCGAACTTCTGCGACACGCGCATCAGACTCTCCTGATAAATCATGAGTCCAAAGGTGTCCCCCAAAACGTCTGCAGCATCGGGGTGGAAATACTGGATCTTCTTGCGACTGTTCTTGTAGTCGGCAAAGTCGTTATGCATGTTGGCGCTCATCGGACCCGGTCGGTACAACGCGAGTACGGCAGAGAGGTCTTCAAAGCGCTCGGGAATGAGCGACCTCAGCAATGCGCGCATCTGCGAGGACTCCAACTGGAACACTCCGATGGTGTCTCCGCGCGACAGCAACTCGTACGTCGGTTTGTCGTCCATTGGAATGGCATCAATCGAGAATCGCTCATCACGCGTCTTGCGAATCATGGCATTGGCGTCTGAAATGACGTCAAGGTTGCGCAAACCAAGAATGTCCATTTTCAACAAACCGAGATCTTCGACTCCGTGCATTTCGTACTGCGTCACCACTGGCGCATCTTCAGGCGCTTGACCCTGTTCGGGTTTACGTTGAATTGGCAAATACTCAGTAAGCGGCTCTTTGGTAATCACCACTGCTGCTGCGTGAATTCCAACTGAACGCTTCAATCCTTCCAAGCCTCGAGCTACTTGCACAATGCGTTTCACGTCAGGATCGATTTCACAGAGAGCACGCAAGTCGGCTGCTGCTTGGAACCCAGCCTTGTGCTTGGAATCCTCTTCGAAGCAGTACTTCAACGGAGTGTCGCGACCCATCACCAGTGGCGGCATGAGCTTGGCAATTTTGTCGCCGAGTGGATACGGATAACCAAGCACTCGAGCCGCATCGCGAACAGCATTGCGCGCCTTGATTGTTCCGAATGTAATGATTTGCGCAACATGATCGCGTCCGTACTTATCGGCTGCGTAACGGATCATTTGATCGCGGTAGCGCGAGTCAAAGTCCATGTCGATATCGGGCATTGAAATGCGACTTGGATTTAAGAACCGCTCAAAGATGAGGTCGTACTTAATGGGGTCAAGGTCGGTGATGCGCAAGCAATACGCAATGGCACAGCCAGCAGCTGAACCGCGACCAGGACCAACGCGAATGTCTTGTTCACGCGCATAGCGAATGAGGTCCCACACAATTAAGAAGTACGAACTGAATCCCATTCCACCGATGACTTCAAGTTCGTAGTCAAGTCGCTGTGTTATCGAATCGGGAAGCTTTTCGCCCCAACGCTCGTGTGCGCCCTTGTATGCGAGGTCGCGAAGATATTCGCCATCGCCAGCAAAGCCTTCCGGAATTGGAAAGTGCGGCAGTACCGAGTTGCCAAATGGAATATCGATTTCGGCGCGTTCAGCAATCCACAGCGTGTTGTCACATGCAGCAGGAACTTCACGGAACAGATAGCGCATTTCTTGCGCTGATTTCAGATAGTGCTCGGTGCCTTCAAACTTGAAACGGTTTGGGTCTGCAATGGTGCAGCCAGTTTGCACACATAACAAAGCGTCGTGTGCTTCATGGTCTTCGCGATGCGTGTAGTGGGTGTCGT
This sequence comes from uncultured Acidimicrobium sp., assembly GCA_903895515.1. GTDB lineage: Bacteria > Actinomycetota > Acidimicrobiia > Acidimicrobiales > Ilumatobacteraceae > UBA3006. The sequence continues at coordinate 5,185 of CAITUB010000030.1, forward strand.
TCGTTGCCAGCAACGGCGCGCCAATCTTCTTGGCTAGTTCAATGAGTTGCGGATTGGTTTGATGCTGCTCAGCGATTCCGTGATCTTGAAGTTCAATAAAGAAATTGTCTTTGCCGAAAATGTCTTGCAATCGTCCGGCATCGGTCGCCGCGCCAGACATGTCGCCCTTCAACATCTTCTGCAAAACGTGACCGCCCAAACATCCACTCGTTGCAATGATGCCTTCGCTGTGGCGTTGCAGAAGTTCCCAGTCCATTCTCGGCTGGTAGTAGTAGCCCTCTAGGAATGCAAGGCTCGACAATTTGATGAGGTTCTTGTATCCGATGTTGTTCTCGGCAAGCAAGGTGAGGTGGTAGTACACCTTTCCCCCACTTTCGGTTTCGCCACCCGAGTCGTCAATTCGCCCGCGTCGCGACGGACGCTCCGAGCGATGCTCGTGCGCCATGTATGCCTCGGTACCGATGATCGGCTTAATACCTTTTTCTTTGCACTGCTTATAAAAATCGACAACGCCGTACATGTTGCCGTGATCAGTCATTCCAAGCGCTGGCATTCCTTCGGCTGCAGCTTTGCCAACTAATTCATCCAGGCGTGAAGCACCGTCCAACATGGAATATTCCGTGTGGACATGTAAGTGAGTGAACGAATCGGCCATTACAAACTCAGCGTACAACTGCCAATAATGGCACATCGATTTCGGCGTCGGTGAGCGACCCATGTCGACAGACCAACGAATACGAGCCGGAATCCAGTGGCTCATCAAAACTGGTAGCCGTAAACGGCAACAACGCAACATCGCCAAGTCGTTTACGCGCCGCGTCGGTCACGCGTTTGCCAAACCATTGCTGGTCACAAGCTTCGTCACGCGACACCACCCATGCGTCTTGTGCGTGATGCTGTTTCGCTGCATCCAACAAGTCCTGTTCGGCACCAGATTTGGCATGTAGCCAGCGAAATCTTCCTTCTCCAGATTGATGCGTAATGCGTGACAGCACATCAGCATGCGGCGTCTGCGTATTCTGCCCCACATGCACTTGACCATGGTCTGCTGTCACCAACAACACCGAGCCAGGTACTAACGCTTCGGCAACATCGGCGACTAAACGATCGGCGTTACGCAGTTCGGAGTTGTAGTACTCACCAAAGCCACGTTCGTGGGCAATCTTGTCAACACCGTCGTAATAGGCGTACACAAACTTTTGTCCACTGCGCAACAACTGACCAACTTGCACAGCAATACTCGATGCCGCACGCCAACCCATCGGCCGCGAACCACGTAGGTGCGCCTCGGTAAACGCAGAACCCTCAAGCTCGGCCTTACTCAGCACCGGTACGGCAGCACCCATAAATGGCGGGCATGGTTGAACCAAATCAGGGGGATACGTTGCACGCAGGTCGCCTTTGTCGTCTCCCCATCTCAACATCTGCACCACATGACCTCCGAGGTCGATGCGATACCCCATCATTCCGTGTTCGCCTGGAGTAAGACCCGTAGCAATCGATGTCAATGCAGTGACCGTTGTTGTTGGAGCAACGCTGGTGATGGA
>CAITUB010000031.1 GCA_903895515.1 uncultured Acidimicrobium sp.
CCCATGTGCCAAGCGTAATGTGCGCTGTGTTACAGGGTTCGCCTAGCGTGTGCGCGTGGATGTGAATGAACTGCTGATGGGGCTCGATGCCCAGCAACGAGATGCAGTTACGTGCCCACCTTCTGCCACCGTGGTGCACGCAGGCGCGGGTTCGGGCAAAACACGAGTACTCACCCACCGCATTGCGTACCGCGTACTTACCGGCAGTGCGTTACCTGAAAATATTTTGGCTATTACGTTTACGCGCGAAGCTGCTGGTGAAATGCGCAGGCGGTTACACGGCTTAGGAGTTGGTGCACGCGGAACCATGGGGCCAACCGTTGGCACGTTTCACGCTGTTGCGTTGGCACTGTTGCGCCAGCGACTAACCGACCTTGGGCAGTTGGTGCCAAACATTGTGCACAACCGAAATGCGTTAGCTACTAGTGCTGCAGGCGCGCACTTCTTGGCACAACGCCCACGCGATTTGTTAATGGAAATTGACTGGGCTCATGCACGCATGATTGAACCAGCCGACTATGCAGCTGCGGTGAAGCGCAATCAACGTTCGGTGCCTGCACCTGCAGCCGACATTGCTGAAATGTTTAAGCAATACGAAGCGTTGAAAAAGAAACGCCAAGTGGTTGACCTTGATGATTTGTTGGCGCGAGTAGTTATCGACATGCAAACTGATGCGGCGTACGCCGAAGTGGTGCGCTGGCGCTTCCGTCACATTTTTGTAGACGAGGCACAAGACATGAACCCGCTGCAATACGCGTTGTTCACCGCAATACGTGGCGGACGCCCCGATGTGTTTGTTGTTGGTGACCCATTGCAAGCCATTTACGGATGGAACGGCGCAGACCGCATGTTGTTCGACACCTTGCCCGAACAACTTGGGCAAACCACCATGTTGAAGTTGCCAAACAACTATCGCTGCACGCCACACATTGTGCACGCGGCGCGACACGCGGCGAAACAAAGTGGCGAACCCGTAGACATTGTTGCGGTGCGCGAAGACGGCCCGCCTGTGCAGCTGGTTGGTTTTGATGATGCCGACAAAGAAGCCACCGGCATTGCGCAACTGCTGTGGAAATACGCGCCAACTGCTGGCGCCGACCCATGGAGTTCGGTTGCCGTATTAATGCGCACCAACACCCCAGTTGCTGCGGTTGCCAAGGCGTTGAAGAAGGCCGGCATTCCTATTGGGTCTTCCAAGCAATCGGCCGATATCACTGCCGCCATTGGGCTTGCCGCACAATGCGGAAGCCGTAATGCGCTGACTACTTGGGCTTCTGACACCTTGGCCGAATCGTTAGACGAAGCCGAGCGCGAAGTGGCCGCCATGGTGTTCGAGTTTTTACACCTCGACCAACCAGGCGCAGTTGATGGCCGCGCATTCAGTGCGTGGACAACTGCCAACCACATTTCGAAGGCCGCCGATAGCGGAGTGGATTTGCTCACGTTTCACAGCGCAAAAGGCCGCGAATGGAATTGCGTTGTTGTTGCCGGTGCTGAAACCGGGTTGTTGCCACACGGTTCGGCAAATACCGCTGATCAGAAGAAAGAAGAAATTCGACTTGCTTACGTTGCGTTAACTCGTGCAGCGAATCAGTTGTATGTGACATACGCAGAAAAACGTGGCACGCGTAACGCCGGCATCAGCCCGCTCGTTGAAGGCATGCCGAAGCGTGCGCCTTCGCCCGAAGAACTTGCGCGAGAAGAGGCTGCGGCCGCAGTGCGTGCGGCAATGCCCCGCACTAATTCTGGTCAGCCGACTGTTCTTGACAAATTGACCACATGGCGCAGGCACTTGGCGCGTTCGTCGAACTTAACTCCGCAAGAAATTTGTACTGATGCTGACTTGCTGGAATTGTCTTCGATGACACCAACGGGTGTTGCCGACTTTGCGCCAATTTTTGGCGACATCACTGCTCAGCGAGTTGGGCCGGCGTTATTAGAAATTCTGGCC
>CAITUB010000032.1 GCA_903895515.1 uncultured Acidimicrobium sp.
ACAATCAGACCCGGTGTACAGAATCCGCATTGCACGGCTCCCTCTTCGACGAAGCTCTGCTGCACATCTGTCAGTGTCGATTCGGAGGTGATGCCCTCGACTGTGACGATTTCGCTATTGACTGCTGTCGCTGCCATTACCAGGCAGGCACAGACAGCATCGCCGTTCATCAGCACAGTGCAACTACCGCATTCACCTTGCTCGCATGCTCCCTTGGTGCCCGGTAGTCCAAGGCGTTCACGTAGAACGTACAACAAGCTCTCACCAACCCAGGAATCTTGAACTGGCATCGTCTTGCCGTTCACGTGCAGCGAATAAAATTCATTAGCGCTCATTGGTATGCCTTCCTCAATAAACGAGATGCCAAAACCGAAATTGCATGGCGACGGTACGCGGCAGTACTGCGATGATCGTCAATCGGTGAAGACTCGGCTGCAGCACGTTTGCCAAATTCTCCTGCTATGTCGAGAGATATTGAAGCGCCTGCAGACAAATCATGATTCGCTTTTAGCCATGCTTCGGCTTCTCGGCACCGAATGATCGTCGGTCCAACTGATCCAAGGGCAATTCGCACAGTGGCGTTCTGGTGATCGGCGACCAAACAAGTGGATGCAACCGAAATGACCATTGCGTTACGAACGCCAACTTTTGAATATCCCTGCCAGCCTTTGACAATAGGAAAATCAATAGACGTGATGATTTCGTCGTGCTGGCGAACACTTCGCTTTACACCAGTCATGAAGTCATGGATTGAAACCACACGCGATGAATCGAGCGTGTTGAGATGAATCATGGCGTCGAGTGCAAACATCACTGGCAGGGTGTCCCCAGCAGGTGAACACGTTCCTAGGTTCCCACCTAGTGATCCCGCAGCTCGTATCTGAGGCGATCCAACCGTGCGAGCCGCTTGGGCCAGCGCGGGAATGTCTGACAAAACCGGTTCCTCTTCAATGATTGAGTAGGGCACTCCCGATCCGATGGAAAGTATGCCGGGTTGATCCCGGCGAACAGTTCGCAACGAATCGATATCACGGAGGCTGATCATGGTCGTTGGCTTTACGTGGTTGAAGTTGATTTCCACCATGAGGTCAGTGCCACCTTGGATGAGACGCGCATCGGCGTGTTCTCGCAGAGCAGTAAGTGCCGTTGTTAGTTCTTTGGCAACAATGACGGTCATGTTTAGTTGCCATCCCAATCCGCAAATGCGTCGATCATGGCGTGCACATCACCAAGTGGATATAAAATCGGGCACGTTGCTCCGTTATTCAAATAGTGACGGACTTGTTCGCGGGCTTCGGCTGGAGTTCCGCTTGCGGTAAGCATTTGCACAATTTCATCTGGCACAAGCTTCGAGGCTGCAGTTACCTGTTCGTGTGTTGCGGGCCATGTGAGCACTTCACCTACCTTGTCGAGCAATGACTGTGGAACTCCCGATGCCTTCATGATGTGTGGCTGCTGACCGAGATACTGCGTCACCATCTCGCGCGCCATGTCTAATGCGGTCTGGCGATCTTCATGCACACTGCACACGACGAGCTGTGGTCGATCGATGTCTTCAATCTTTCGACCAGCCTTATCTGCACCTGTTTGCAGCGCTTCCATCGCTTGCTTGTTGTAATCAGGGGAGACCAAATAGTTGAGAACGACGCCGTCAGCGATTTCACCAGTGAGTTCCATCATTTGCATACCGGTGGCACCGATATAAATCGGAACATCCTTTGGTCGGCGGTCTTGATATACATAGTCGAGTTCAATCCCATCGAAGTGCACAAATTCGCCATTGAATGTCACATTTTCGTTGTGCAGCAATGCGCGTACTGCAGTAACAATTTCGCGCATGGCCCGCAGTGGCTTAGCGCGTGAGATGCCCACCTTTTGTGCGAGCGGGTCCCACCAAGCACCAATTCCCAAAATAACGCGCCCAGGAGCAAGGTCGTCAAGAGTCGAAAATGTTGCGGCAAGTCTTGCGGGGTTACGACTCCAACAGTCAACAACGCCAGATCCAACTTTGATGTTGTTGGTGACCGATGCGAATGCAGCCATCGGTACTGTCGCCTCACGGACCAATCTGCTTTCTGCTTGCCATACCGCTTCGAAACCTTTTGACTCTGCGTACTGAGCAAATGCCATGCCTTCGCGAATTGGGTGCGCGTCCTGCAAGTAGATAGCCATGCGTGCCTTGCCGGTTTGCGGGTTGATTGCTGCTGCGGGAATGCTCATGTTTCCAACCTTTCAAATAATCGCTGTGCTTGTTCATTTGCCTTTGCGCGAATTTCTTGAATGTCCATTCGCATGAATTTTCCTTCTTCATACAACTTCTCGCCATCAACCTCAACAGAGAGGACATGCATATCGGTGGTGAACGCCGTATGCCAAGGACTGGACATGTTGTTGTACGACCACGTCACTTTGTCGCTCTTGGCCTCGGGAAAATACTGGTAATTGTTCTGAAGCCAATGATCGACGACGGTTGGATCTTGAGAAACATCAAATTCGCGTAGTCGGACATAGGCGAGTCGCGCCTCTTCCATCATGTTTGCCCCGATGCCATCAGTGCCAAGAAGAATATTGTTGGTTCGCGTAGAAGGCTTGGCGTAACCAACAGAGTTATTCATATTCGAACGAGGGTTGTGGACTATGGATCCCAGCAACTGTCGATCCAAATGCACCGCATGAATGAGTAACCAATTTTCTTTGGCAATACGTTCAAGACGCGAACCCGCATCCACATCGTCCAAACCTTCAGCGACGTGAATATGCACTCCCACACCAAGTGACTCTGCAAGTGATGCAGCTTCGTGCAATGTCTCGTCGCCACAGGTGAATGCTGCGTGAACTCCGATCATGCCCCGACCACCACTTTTGATGAATGTAAGACCTTCATCAAGCCCGCGCCGTGCACCGCTGGTCATCTTGGTTGAAGCATCGACACTGCTGTGAATGTTTCCAGCGTTATCCCAACGATCCGTTACGCCGTAGCTTGCATTTACGCGCACGCCGACGTCGCGGCAAGCCTTGGCAATTGTTGCAAGCGAACCCTCTATTGCATGAGGTGATTCGTGATGATCGATGATGCATGTGGTTCCACTTGACAGTGCCTCGGCTGCACCTAATGCTGCGGACCAATAAATCATGTCGAGATCAAGGGCGGCGTCTATACGCCACCAGATATTTTCGAGAATGGAGATAAACGAATCCGTCTTGCCGCGTGGTGCTGGCATTCCGCGAGCGAGTGAACTGTAGAGATGGTGATGAGCGCAGACCATCCCTGGCGTGATGTTCGTCATGGCTAATCCTCGGAACTCGAATCGTCACGCTTCATTGGAAGTTTTGATCGCCACACTCCATCAAAGTCATGCAAGGCGGCTGCAACTGCACCCGCTGTTGGCACCAAACCGATTTCACCAACACCCTTAATTCCATATGGGGAATTCGGCTGGGCAGATTCGACAAGTTGCACGGAGATTCTTGGAACATCCTTTGCACGAAGGATGCCAAGACTGCGCAATGTCTTATTGGTCGGAAACCCGGTTTCAGGATCGCTAGGGAAGTCCTCGCTGAGTGCGTAGCCGAGCCCCATATGTACTGAGCCTTCGATTTGACCCTCGCAAAGTTGTGGATTTACAGCACGTCCAACGTCATGGGCCGCGACTACGTGTTCGATCTTTCCCGTTTCACGATCAACGATGACGAGTTGTGCGGCGTATCCAAACGTTGAGTGAATGATCGGATTCTCGATGCCAGGTTCACCAAGTTTGGTAGTCCAGTCCACTCGATATTCGCCGACGTGATCAATTCCGACTGCACAGTTCGCTTCCCGAGCGGCTTCGCACGCAGCTTTAACGGCGCCTGCACCCATGAGCGTTCCGCGAGATCCGGTTGTTTGGCCAAGACCAAGTTCGCGTGTGGTGTCAACAATGACATCGATCAACGAGCCATCGACACCAAGTTCTTCTACAGCAACTTGCTGAGCAACAGTGTTGATGCCTTGGCCCATTTCGGTCCAGCCATGACGAACCTCAATTCGTCCATCATGTTTAAAGTGCACAACAGCGCGTGTGATTTCTTTAAACCCGTTTCCGAGTCCGCTGTTCTTCAAACCAAGTCCTAGTCCGATTGCCTTACCAGAAGCTCGAGCAGCGTCGTAAGCGGGTTTGATCGTGTCAAGGCACTTTGAGGCACCAAGGCAACCATCGTCCATGATTTGACCAGGTCCCCACACCATGCCGGGCATGATCACATTCGCTCTGCGAATTGCCCAGCCGTCAATACCGACCTTTTCAGCCAACCGATCGAGCATGCCTTCCATAGCGAACTGCGCTTGGTTGGCACCAAACCCGCGAAACGCACCACACACCGGGTTGTTTGTTCGCACTGCTATTGCCTCGACGTCAATATTTGGTACGAGATATGGTCCGCTGGCGTGTCCCGCCATGCGCTCAAGCACCTTCATTCCAACGCTTGCATACGCGCCGCTGTCTCCAATAGCTCGCACATGAAGTGCAAGAATTTTGCCGTGTTCATCGCAGCCAATCTTGTATGACATGTCAATGGGGTGGCGTTTGGCATGCATGAGAAAGCTCTCTTCGCGAGACAGCGTGCACTTCACGGGCACTTGAAGTAGCCAGGCAGCTAAGGAAGCGTGCGCCTGGTTGCTCATGTCTTCCTTGCCACCAAAGGCACCACCATTCGTAATCAGCTCAACCGTTACTTGATCATTGGATAGTGCAAGCAGATTGGCGATGTCGTTGCGATCGTCCCAAATGCCTTGGCCTCCGGAATACACGTGAAGCCGCGTTCCATCTTCTGACGGGACAGCCAACGTGCTCTCTGGCTCAAGGAATGCATGTTCAATACGCTGAGTGCTGAAATCTTGTTCGACAATGTGTGCACACGATGCAAATGCAGCATCTACGTCTCCACGTTTGTATGCACTGGTGCTCAGAACATTGGATGTTGTCTTCCATACCGCAATTTCGTTGCTTGCAATTGCGCTACGAGGATCGGTGACAGGTTGAAGCACGTCGTATTGCACATCAATTAACTCGGCTGCTGCACGCGCGGTGATGCGATCATGAGCAACCACAACTGCGAGGACGTCACCTGCATACGAGGTGTAGCCACCAACAGGAATCATGACTGGCCAGTCTTTGTAGATGATGCCCACCATCAATTCACCTGGAATGTCTTCTGCCGTAAACACTGCAGTCACACCATCTAGGGCAAGCGCTTTAGAGGTGTCAATACCGATGACTTTTGCTCTCGCGTGTTTTGTGAAGTGCAATGACGCATGCAGCATGCCTTCGATGCGTATGTCATCTACATAGCCACGATCGCCAAGCGCGAGTTCGTGAGCTTCGTATTTGACGCTGCGCGATCCAATGCCACCAACTTTTGGCAACACGGGCGTTTGACCTTGGGCAACCATTTCAATTGCATCCAAAACCTTGACGTATCCTGTGCAGCGACAAAGGTGCGCACCAAGATGGCGCGCCATATCTTCGCGCTTGAGGTCAGCGCCTTTCTTGTCCACTTGAGCTTTCGCGCGGACAACGATTCCTGGAATGCAGAATCCACACTGCAATCCGCCACACGCAGCAAAAGCATCGGAGTACTTTTTACGCTCTAACTCATCGATGCCTTCAAGGGTCGTGACTTCACCGCCGGCAACCTTTTCTAAACTCGTTTGACAACTCACCACTGCTTTACCGTTTACGAATACGGTGCAACAGCCACACTGGCCACTAGGAGAGCAACCATCCTTCGGTGAAGTGATGTTGAGTTCTTCTCGGAGAGCAGAGAGCAAGTGTGGGTGATTGCCACGCACGCTGACAGGGACGCCATTGGCTACGAACTGCACCATCGTGTCTTCCATACCCGCCCCCTTCGCCCAATTGCTAGGTTTACCATACACCTATTGGGTTTGGGTTTTACAGAATGTAAAAAAGACTCGTTCAGTCAGCCAGAATTGCGCCTCGTTGGCGCGTGATTCGTTGATACACCTCTGGGCGGCGATACCGGTCAAAGTCGAACAAGGTGTTTTTGTATTGGTAACACCAATCGAGGTCACATGCCGCAACGGCAATCTCGTCTCCATTGGTCACCGTTTTGGCGAGGATCTCTCCGGAAGGTCCAATAATGCTGGAATCGGCAAGGCTGTCAACACCTTCTTCAATGCCACCTTTTGCAACTCCAACGACGAATGTTCCGTTTTGGTATGCACCGCTTTGCATCACAAGCGCATTGTGGAAACCAGCGAGCACATCCTGCGATGGATCCGGAACATAGTGCATCGGAGTGTTGTATCCGCACAAGATCATTTCTACGCCCTGGAGTCCCATTTCGCGATAGGTCTCAGGCCAACGACGGTCATTGCAGATCATCATGCCCATGCGTCCGCCAAATGCTTTCCACACTCCGAAGCCTTCGTTACTTGGAGTGAAGTAGTAGCGCTCAGCGTGTTGGAATGGACGATCTGGTTCGTGTTCTTCGTGACCGGGGATGTGTACCTTGCGATATTTGGCGACAACTGAGCCATCTTTTTCAACCAAAATCTGAGTATTGAAACGCTGGCCGTCCGCAGTGAGTTCTGCATAACCGAGTGAAAATCCGATCTTCAATCGCTTGGCTTCATCGAACAGCGGCTGTGTCTCAGCATTTGGCATGGAGGTTTCATACCAGTGGTCTGCTTCACGAATATCGGATACAAACCAACGTGGGAAAAATGTTGTGAGAGCAAGCTCGGGAAAGACAACCAAGTCGCATTCAGCCTGTGCAGCCTGCTGCAACAGAGTGATCATTCGCTCCACGCACGAAGCTCGAGAATCATCTCGTTGTATTGGTCCTAATTGTGCTGCTGCGACAGTAACGATTCGTGCCATGACGATGAGCCTAATTGCTGATGAGTAGAAGGATTGACTGCGTTATGAAAAGTCTGTCTCTGCAAGAGTCAGCATGGTCTGTAAGAGAATGTTGGCACCAGCTTCAAGATCTTCAGGAGATGTGTATTCGGCCGGATTATGGCTAAGTCCATCTTTGCTCTGCGTAAAGATCATTGCAGTAGGACAAACTCGGGCGAGCATTTGAGCATCGTGTCCCGCGCCAGACGGCATGTACTGCACGGTGTGTCCTAATTCGATTGCATGATGGTGAACAATGTCAATTACTCGCTGATCGAATTGCACCGGTTCAAAACGCGCAAGCGTTCGAATGGATGTGGTGACTCCTTCGCGTTGTGCAATTTCCGTGATGAAATGAGCAATTTCATGCTCAGCCTGTTTCAGAAGTTGCTCATCGGTATTTCGTACGTCCAACGTCATCGTTGCCTTGGCTGCAACAACGTTGATCAAACTCGGATGAACATCAATTTTTCCTACGGTGCACACTTGGTTGCCGCCGTACCGCAAGGCGAGGTCATGTAAAAACTTCGCAACTTCTGCAACGACAACAACAGGATCCTTGCGTAAGCGCATTGGGGTGGTGCCGGCATGATTACTTTGCCCCGTAATGGTCAGCTCTTGCCACGAGATACCTTGAACTCCAGTTACGGCACCAAAGCGGACATCATTGGCTTCCAAGAGAGGTCCTTGCTCGATGTGGAGCTCGACGAATGCGTGAGGCGGAGTTTGCGGGCATGGCGTGTTTCCTGCATAACCAATACGTGTTAGTTCGTCGCCAAGTCGTGGACCATCGATGGCTTGTATATCGAGTGCTTCCTCAACGGAAAGTCCGCCAACGAATACCAACGAGCCCAGCATGTCGGGCGCAAAACGTGCACCTTCTTCATCGGTGAAAACCCCAACAGCAAAAGGTCGCTGCGGAGTGACACCGGCCTGTTGCAGTGTCTCAATGACTTGCAGTCCTGCAAGCACCCCAAGATTTCCGTCATATTTACCGCCGGTGCGCACAGTGTCAATGTGCGAACCTGTCATTACAGGGGAGCCACTGCCAACATTCCATACGCCGATGATGTTGCCGACAACGTCCACTGAAACCGAAAGCCCCAAATCTTTCATCCACGTAACGACAAGATCGCGACCGTCTTTATCTTCATCAGTCAAGGCAAGACGACAGTTTCCGCCACCTTCAATTGGGGAAATCGCCGCCAATGCCATAATGCGATCCAAGAGACGTTGTCCATCAATCCGAAGTGTTGACATGTTGCCAGTGTAGAAGCAACAAGTCATCGCAAGGATCTATAAGAATGGGTCAATGATCGCTGATTCACGGATTTCACAATTGATGAGTATCGAGGTGAACAGATTTGTGCAGGAACACCCGAAATCGCAGCACGAAGCCACACGGTTGAAGAACTCGCTCGTGGCGGGAGTTCCCATGCCATGGATGAAGCGCTGGGCAGGACCGTTTCCCATCATCGCCGACATGGCCAGAGGTGGAACCATCGTCGACATCGATGACCATGAGTATGTCGATTTTTGCTTAGGCGACACCGGTTCCATGACCGGTCATGCGAATGCTCCAATTTCTCAC
>CAITUB010000033.1 GCA_903895515.1 uncultured Acidimicrobium sp.
GCTGGTCACCCAGTGGTGTGGGCATGCGACCCAATGCACGGCAATACCTACAGTGCGCCAAACGGTCGCAAGACACGTCACCTTGAAGACATCGTTAAAGAAATCACTGGCTTCGTAAAGGCACACCGCGCTGAAGGCACATGGCCAGGTGGAATTCACATCGAACTTACGGGTGAAAATGTGACCGAATGCTTGGGCGGCTCTGAAGGCCTTGGCAACGACGACCTCGATACTCGCTACGAAACCGTGTGCGACCCTCGCCTGAATGGCCGTCAGTCAATCGACTTGGCATTCCGCGTTGCAGAACTGATTCGCAGCAATAATTAGTGCCTGTGGGCGCTGCATCTTTGGAGTCACTGAAACTCATTGACTCGTGGCCCGTTGATGGCGTAGCCGCCGGTGTTATCGATAATCACGGCAACTTGTTTACCCGTGGCAAGCACAATCATTCATTTCGCTTAGCTTCTATTTCCAAAGTGGTGACCGCATGGGCGGCGCTGATTGCTGTTGAAGACGGATCCATTTCGCTCGACGATCCAGTTGGTCAACCTGGTTGCACACTTCGCCACTTGTTGTGCCACGCAGGTGGCTATGGGTTTGATACCGAAGCAAGCATCATTAGCCCCGAGCGCAAGCGTGTGTATTCAAACACGGGTTACAACATGGCCGCGCAATACGTTTCCGAATTTGTCGACATGGGGTTTGCTCAATATTTGCAAGAGGCATTGTTCGCGCCATTGAATATGCCAACCGCACAATTGCTTGGCTCCCCTGCTGCCGACATTCACTGCACCATTGAAGACATGGCCAAGTTTGCACAAGAACTGCGCAGACCAACCGTTATCGCAGTCAGCACATACATCGAAGCAACTACTCCACAATTCCCCGACCTCGAAGGCGTAGTGCCAGGGCTTGGTAAATACTCGCCGTGCCCGTGGGGTCTTGGTCCGGAAATTCGCGGAGCGAAACACCCGCACTGGACAGCACCGCGCAACAGTGCATCAACCTTTGGACACTTCGGAGGAAGTGGAACATTTGTTTGGCACGACCCTGTTGCCAACGTGACCTGCTTTGCTCTTACCAACCGCGAGTTCGACGAGTGGGCAATGCAGTACTGGCCAGAGTTTGGCCAAGCAGTGTTAAACGAACTCGGTCGCTAGGACATTTCGCATGCTGATTGAACGCAACCATCGCTCCGACGCGTTGCTGCTGATGTCGTGTTCGTTTGCTGTTGCTACTTCTAACTCGGTTATTTTTGCTGCACTTGGCGACTTGCAAGACAAATACAAATTCGCCGACTCTGGCCTTGGGTTAATTGCTGGCGCAGGTTTTCTCAGCGGATTCCTGGTGCAGTTATTTGTTGCACCATTTGCCGACCGCGGTCATACGAAACGACTCATCATGTCGGGAATGATGATTGGCGCTTTCGGATCGCTACTGATGGCAACAGGAAGCTCACTTCCACAATTCATCATCGCTCGTGCAGTTATTGGATCTTCATTTGGTTTCGTGTTTCCGGCAGTGCGCGCACTCATTGCCCATGTCGACCCCGAGCGCCGCGGCGAACGCTTAGGCCGACTTGCCGCCGTTGAATTACTTGGCTTTGTTGCGGGCCCACTGTTTGGCGGGTTATTGCTCGACCCAATTGGCATTCGCGCAGTGTTCGCATTGTTTGGCGCAGTGAACTTGCTGGCCATGTTCACCATTTCATTTCGGTCGTTTCCCGTGTTGCCACTATCTACCGATTCGCGCAAACCAAGTTTCGAATTATTGCGTTACCCACGAGTGCGTATTGCCGTTTTGATTGCCATGGCCATTCAGGCACCTGTTGGAATTTTTGATGCGCTATGGGACCGCTACCTCACCGACTTGGGTGGCGGAAACTCCATGGTGGGCATCTCGTTTGCGCTGTACACCGTTCCATTTTTTATCTTTTCATCGTTTGGCGGAAAACTTGCCGACAAATACGACCCGCAACGTATTGCTATGTGGACGATGCTGCTGGTTATTCCTGCAGTAACGGGTTATGGCGCATTCAATTCGTTAGCACCCGTAGTCATCCTCAACGTTGTTGAAGGTATTGCTCAAGCAATGATGTATCCGTCTTCAGCTGCTGCAGTAGCAAAGGCTGCGCCTGTTGGTCGCGCGTCTGCTGCGCAAGGTCTTGCTGGAGCATCCGGCCTGCTCATGTCAATGCTTCTTGCATTCACCACACCATCGCTGTACGGATGGTTCGGATCACTCGCCGCATTCGGCGCAGTGGGTTTACTGATGAGCGTTCTTACCGGTTCAGCCGTACTGATGTTGTGGCGACTGAACCGGCGAGAACAATTGGTTTAGTTCAGCTCAAACGCTCAACGATCATGGCCATTCCTTGGCCACCACCAACACACATGGACTCCATGCCAACAGTCTTTCCTGTTGTCTGCAATCCGTTAATGAGTGTGGTCATGATGCGTGCGCCGGTCATACCGAATGGGTGACCAAGTGCAATTCCGCCGCCATGAATGTTCAACTTGTCCATGTCTATACCGAGGTGCTTCGCCGAAGGAATTACCTGTGCAGCAAATGCTTCGTTAATTTCAACGAGGTCGATGTCGTTAATGGTCATGCCTGCACGCTTCATTGCTTGACGGCACGCTTCAATTGGTCCGAGTCCCATGATTTCTGGGTTCAAGCCCGACACGCCGGACGAAATGATTCGTGCAAGTGGTGTGAGTCCAAGTTGCTTGGCCTTCGTTGCGCTCATGACCAACACTGCTGCTGCACCGTCATTCAATGGGCATGCGTTACCTGCAGTGATTTGTCCGTCTGGGCGGAATGCTGGCTTCAACTGTGAAAGACCTTCTGCAGTCGTTCCATCGCGTGGGCCGTCGTCTTTTGTAACAACAGTTCCGTCTGGAAGTGTGAGGCCTGAAATTTCGCGATCGAAGAAACCGTTCTGCTGGTTCTTCACTGCAAGTTGCTGTGAACGTGCTGCGAACTCGTCCATCTCTACACGAGTGACGCCTTCAATTTCACGAACGTTTTCTGCTGTCTGACCCATTGCAATGTACGCGTCTGGCAAACCAGGTGCTGGTGTCCATGTTCCTTGGCCACCTGCAGCGCGTTCCTTCGTGCGACCGCCTGGGCCTTTGAAAATTGGGTTTGGTGCCATGTCGCTTGCACCCGATGCGTAACGGCTTACCGTTTCAACACCTGCTGCAATGAAGCAATCGCCTTCGCCTGCGTTAATTGCGTGTGCAGCCATGCGAATGGTCTGCAAGCTTGATGAGCAGTAACGGTTAACAGTTACGCCTGGTACATCGTCGAGGCCAGCAAGAATTGCGACCATACGTCCAATGTTGAAACCGCCTTCACCGGCTGGTTGACCAATGCCGAGCATGAGGTCTTCAACGTCGGAACCTTTCACCTGAGGAACCTTTGCCATGAGTGCGCGCACAATTTGTGCGGCCATGTCATCTGGACGAAGGTCGATAAGTGAACCCTTATTGGCACGACCAATTGGGCTGCGGGCGGTTGCGACGATGACTGCTTCGGACATTGAAAACTCCGTTCGATCCGTAGTGAATAGTGAAGCAACGGTACCATTTCGGCATGGAACTCAGCCCTGTCGCAGTGGATTCGATCAATATCTCAGACCCTGAATTCTGGAAGGGTTCCCGCCAGCACCGCGAGTCGGTATTCGCCACCTTGCGCCGCGAAGCCCCGGTGAAGTTCTTCCCCGAAATACCTCTTGCCAACTTCCCTGTTGGGCCTGGCTACTGGGCACTCACCAAGCACGACGATATTTGGCATGTAAGCCGCAACCCCGAGCTGTTCTGCAGTGGCAAGGGCTCCAACATTGCTGACCTCACAGTTGAACTGAACGAATTCTTTGGCTCCATGATCAGCATGGACGACCCAAAGCACGTGCGCCTGCGCACCATCGTGTCGAAAGGTTTTACGCCGAAGGAAATTACTCGCATCGAAGAATACGTAAAGAACAAGGCCAAGTCCATCGTGGACAAGGTGCTTGAGAAGTACGGACCTAACGAAGAATTCGATTTCGTTGACGCCATTGCCGCGCCATTCCCATTGCAAATCATTTGCGAAATGATGGGCATTCCCGAAAGCGATGAGCGCAAAATTTTGGAATGGACCAACGTCATTCTTGGTGCCGGCGACCCAGACTTCGGCGGAACGCTTGAAAACCTCATCACTGTGGCACTGGAAATGTTTGCCTACGCACAAGCACTCGGCGAAGCACGCCTGGCAAACCCAACCGATGACCTCACCAGCGTCATGATGCATTCAATTGTTGATGGCGACCGCATGAGCTCGCAAGAGTTTGGGAGCTTCTTTATTTTGCTTGTGGTTGCCGGAAACGAAACAACACGCAATGCCATTAGCCATGGCATGTTGCAACTGACCGAACACCCAGACCAAAAAGCAGCGTGGTA
>CAITUB010000034.1 GCA_903895515.1 uncultured Acidimicrobium sp.
GCCCAGAAGCAAATGGGCTGATGATGGGTACCAGGGTGATCGCACCAGATAGAGCAAATAGTTTGGCGACCTCTGCCATGCGGCGAACGTTTTCTGCTCGATCTTCGTCGGTAAACCCAAGGTCGCTATTGAGACCATGCCGCACATTGTCGGCATCCAATACGTAGGCGAATTTGCCCAATTCAGTTAATTTGCGCGCCAGTTCGTGAGCAATGGTCGACTTTCCAGACCCCGATAAACCTGTGAGCCAAATAGTCATACCGTGAAATTTGTGGGCACTCCAAAGCTGTTCACGACTGACCTTGGGCTCATGCCACACGGGTTGGTTCGCCGAGTTTGTCATGTGCGAGGCGACAACAGCATTCCTGCACCTGCGGTCTGACCTGTTGCTTCGTCAACGATGATGAAGCAGCCCGTGGTGCGGTTCTGGTGGTAGTCGTCAAACATCAGTGGAGCAGTGGTGTGCAGAGTGACTCTGCCAATTTCGTTCATTGCTAGTTGATTTACGCCAGTTTCGCGACTGAGCGTGGAGATGTTCAAGCGATACAACACTTCGGTGATTTTTGTACGCGCAACTTTTGACGTGTGCTTGATGGTGTAAATCTTGTCTGGCTGCATTGGTGCTGCATCGTCCATCCAGCACAACATGGCTTCAAGTTCTTGCGATACTCGAGGCCTATTGTTTGGGCGGCAAATCATGTCGCCGCGGGTAATGGAAAGATCGTCAGCGAGCAACACGGTGACCGCTTGACCTGGTGTTGCCTCTTGCAGTGGGCCTGTAGGTGAATCAATTCCAGTAATGGTGCTCGTAAGCCCCGAAGGGAGCACCATGATTTCGTCGCCAACACGCAGTACGCCTCCAGCAACACGACCTGCATAGCCACGGTAATCAGGGAAGTCTGCGCGTTGCGGGCGGATAACAAATTGCACAGGGAAGCGGGTATCAATTCGATTGTCGTCACTCGCGGTGTACACATTTTCCAAATGGTGTAAGAGCGTTGGGCCTTCGTACCAATCCATATTGGATGAACGTGTAACGCAGTTGTCGCCAGCGAGCGCACTGATTGGCAGGAAGGTGACGTCTTGCAGATCGAGTCGTGATGCAAATTCTTCAAATTCACCACGAATGCGATCAAACACTTCTTGGTCGTAACCAACAAGGTCCATCTTGTTTACGCAAATAACCAGGTGGGGAACACCAAGTAACGAAACGAGCAGGCTGTGTCGGCGTGTTTGTTCAATTACTCCAGTGCGTGCATCGATCAGCACAATGGCGAGGTCCACGTTCGACGCGCCAGTAATCATGTTGCGCGTGTATTGAATGTGACCTGGGCAGTCAGCGATGATGAATGAACGCTTCGGTGTCGCAAAGTAGCGGTACGCAACGTCGATGGTGATGCCTTGCTCGCGTTCTGCGCGTAATCCGTCGGTGAGCAAGGAAAGATCTACATAGTCGTCGCCGCGGCGCTTACTGACCGCTTCAATGTGCTCGAGCTGGTCTTCGAAAATGCTCTTCGAGTCATACAACAGGCGACCAATGAGTGTTGACTTGCCGTCATCGACAGAACCAACCGTTGCAAAGCGCAGGCGTTCCATTAGAAGTAGCCCGTTCGCTTGCGGTCTTCCATGCCGGCTTCAGACATGCGGTCATCGGCGCGTGTCGCGCCACGCTCTGTTACTCGGGCGACTGCTGTTTCAGCAATGATGTCGTCAACTGTGGACGCACTCGATGCAACGGCTGCGGTGCATGTTGCATCGCCAACAGTTCGGAAACGTACTCGCATCTGCTCAACAGTTGCGCCTTCGTCTGGAGGCAAAAAGTCGGTGACTGCCATCAGCATGTTGTCGCGCATAAAAATTGGGCGAGTATGTGCGTAATAAATACTTGGCAAATCGATGTTGTATTCGCCGATGAAACTCCAGATATCGAGTTCGGTCCAGTTGGAGAGAGGGAAGATGCGGAAGTGTTCGCCTTGGCGGTGCCGACCGTTGTAAATTCCCCACAGCTCTGGACGCTGATTCTTAGGGTCCCACTGGCCGAAGGAATCGCGGTGGGAGAAAACACGTTCTTTCGCACGAGCGCGTTCTTCGTCGCGCCGTGCTCCACCGAATACGGCGTCGAAACGGTGTTCGGCAATGGAGTCAAGCAGGGTGACGGTTTGCAGCGGGTTGCGACTGGCACGTGGTCCTGACACGTCGGCAACCTTGCCGGAGTCAATTGAAGCCTGCACTGAACCGACAATCAGCTGCACGCCAGTTTCGGCAACGCATCGATCGCGGAATTCAATGACCTCGGGGAAGTTGTGTCCGGTGTCGATGTGCATCACAGGGAATGGGATTCGAGCAGGTGCAAAGGCGCGCATGGCTAGGTGCAGCATGACGACTGAATCTTTTCCACCTGAGAACAGCAGTACGGGGCGCTCGAACTCGGCAGC
>CAITUB010000035.1 GCA_903895515.1 uncultured Acidimicrobium sp.
CACCACGAATCCGCTTAGTGAAACAACCATCACCATGGCTTTTGCGGGTGACATTTTGCCTCACAGCCCACTTGTTGCTCGGGCACAGCGAAATGCGCAGGGCTTCTCGCCAATGTTTGACGACATCACTCCGCTCATTGCGTCTGCTGATCTTGCAATATGCCATCTTGAAACTCCAATTGCCCCACAAGGCGAATCTCTCTCAACATTTCCATTTTTTGGGGTTCCGCCAACAATTACGGATGCAATAGCACGTGCAGGGTTCGATCGATGCAGCACTGCGAGTAACCACACGTACGACCGTGGCGTAAAAGGAATTGACACAACGGTAAACGCATTACTGGCAAACAATGTTGCACAATCGGGAATGGCACGCGCTCCAATTGAAATTGAACCGCAAACGTTTTCAGTTAATGGCGTGGTACTTAGCCATCTCAGTTACACCTTTAGCTATAACGGTCTCTCCTTGCCATCGGACCAGGAGTGGCGTTCAGCGCTCATTGATACTGATCGCATTCTCCGCGACGCACATACCGCACGGGAAATGGGTGCAGAAGTTGTAATCGTCAGTATGCACTGGGGCAACGAAATGTCTAACGAGCTCAATTCTCAACAGATTTCAGTTGCAGATGCATTAACCAAATCTGGTGACGTTGATTTGATTATTGGACACCACGCACATGTCGTGCAACCAATCAAAAAAGTAAATGGTGTGTGGGTGATTTACGGAATGGGCAATGTGTTGTCCAATCTGCCCACCGATGAGCGGTGGCCAGCAAGCAGCCAAGACGCCGCTATTTTCACCATCACGATGCACCGCGACGATGCAGGAAAAGTTTCGTTTGACACTCCGGTTGTTCACCCAACGTGGGTTGATAAACAAAATGGCTGGATCATTCGCGACATTCAAAAATCATTGGCTAATCAAAACAATTCAGGCGTAAATGCACAAGAACTCGAGTTGTCACTGGGTAGGACAACTCGAGTTCTCGGCGACTTCATTGCTGGCTAGTTAGCAATGAAAACACTGTTATTTGTGTGAGCCCTGAAATTCTGGGTACGCAAGCACACCCATTTCTCCAAGGTCTAGACCCACTTCTTCATCGGCTGCACTTGAACGAATTCCACCCTTGGTGAACTTGTTCTGAAGTTTGAAGAATGTGTACGACATGATTCCGCACACCACGACGATGACGGCTGCACCAAGTGCCTGCGCACCAAGTTGACCCCAATCACCTTTGATGATTCCCTTAATTCCTTCGCTTGCTGAACCGTTCCAGCCAGCGCCATACGAACCATCAGCAAAAATTCCCACGCAAAGAACGCCGAAGATTCCGCCAACTCCGTGCACAGAAATTGCACCGACCGGATCGTCAATTCCCTTGCGCTCAAAGAAGTACACGGCTTCGATGATGATCACAGCAGCTACTGTGCCGATAACCGCTGCAGCCCATGGCGCAACAAATGCACACGGTGCAGTGATGGCAACTAGGCCAGCAAGCATGCCATTGACCATCATGCCTGGGTCTGGCTTTCCAGTTTTGCGTGTGATGTACAACATGGCAGCAATTGATCCGAATGCGCCAGCAATTGCGGTGTTGGTTGCAGCTACTGCAAATTGAACATCGGTTGCAGCAAACGTGCTTGCTGCGTTAAACCCGAACCAGCCGAACAACAAAATGAATGTTCCGAGCATGGCCATTGGCACGTGGTGACCAGCAATCGTTCGCGGCTTGCCATCTGCGCCGTACTTACCGAGGCGTGGTCCAAGCACAATTGCTCCAGTAAATGCAGCGACTCCACCAACTGCATGCACAACTCCAGAACCTGCGAAGTCGACATAGCCAGCACCAAGCGACATGGAGCTCCATGTCTTAGCCAACCAACCGCCACCCCATGTCCAGGCCGCAATCACTGGGTAGTAAATAGATCCGCAAAAGAATCCCCACAGAACGAAGCTGCTCCACTTCCAACGCTCAGCCATTGAACCAGTTGGAATCGTTGCCGTGGTGTCCATGAACGCCACCATGTAGAGGAAGAAGCCAACTGCTGCTGGCGTAATACCACCACCAGTTAAAGCCCATCCACCTTTCCAAAGAAACACCCAGTCGCCACTGCCAAGCAGTGCGCTTCCCACTGGTGCATCCATTCCAAAAGCCGAATAACTAAATCCACCAAATGAGAATGCAAAACCAACAAGGTAAAAACCAATGAATCCCAAGCCGAAGATGGCGAAGTTGGTACTCACCACATGCGCTGCATTTTTTGCTTGTGTAAAGCCAGTTTCGACTAATGCAAAACCAGCTTGCATGAACACCACTAGAGCTGCGCCAATGACTATCCACATCAGGCTG
>CAITUB010000036.1 GCA_903895515.1 uncultured Acidimicrobium sp.
ATCGCGCCAGAACGCTGTTGTTGCAGCTGAGGTGATGGTGATACCACGCTCTTGTTCCTGAATCATGTGGTCCATTACGGCTCCACCTTCGTGCACTTCACCGATCTTGTATGTCTTTCCGGTGTAGTACAGAATGCGCTCTGTCGTTGTGGTCTTACCAGCATCGATGTGGGCCATGATGCCGATATTGCGGTACATGTTTAATGGGAAATCGCGTGACATGGGGGTTCTTCCTCAGACTTCGGGCTAACTACCAGCGGTAGTGAGCAAACGCCTTGTTCGACTCGGCCATCTTTTGCATGTCGTCACGCTTCTTCATTGATGCACCCAAACCATTTGATGCATCAAGCAATTCTGCGGACAAACACTCGGCCATGGTCTTTTCGCGACGGCTACGTGCATTGTCTACCAACCAACGAATGGCAAGTGTTGTTGCACGGCGTGGGCGAACTTCAACTGGAACTTGGTAGGTAGCACCACCAACGCGACGGCTACGAACTTCAAGTGGTGGCTTCACGTTGTCAATTGCGCGCTTCACGGTTGACAATGGCTCGCTACCAGTTTTAATTTCAATAGCTTTCATCGCTTCGTACACGATTGATTCAGCAGTGCTCTTCTTGCCGTGCAACATCACTTTGTTGACAACTTGAGTAATGAGCAATGAACGATAAACCGGATCTGGAATCATCTCGCGACGAGTTGCTGGACCTTTACGTGACATGTGATGTACCTATTTCTTCTTTGCGCCGTAACGGCTACGGGCTTGCTTGCGATCTTTAACTCCGGCGGCATCGAGTGCGCCACGAATAACTTTGTAACGAACACCTGGCAAGTCACGTACACGACCACCGCGAACCAACACGATGGAGTGCTCTTGCAAGTTGTGTCCTTCGCCAGGAATGTAGGCGGTGATTTCAACGCCACTCGTCAAACGAACACGTGCAACTTTGCGCAATGCCGAGTTTGGCTTCTTTGGCGTTGTGGTGAATACGCGGGTGCATACTCCACGTCGCTGTGGTGATCCCTTGAGCGCCGGGGTCTTGGTTTTTGTCGACTTAGTGCTACGACCTTGTCGAATCAGCTGCTGAATAGTGGGCACGCGTTTACCTTTACTGTTGCTTTCGTACTTGTGGAATCACGCGCACTGGACAAACCAAAGCGCGAGACAACGGACTGAAAATCCTACGGTTGCAGGTCGCCATACGGCAACCTGCAAACCGCTAGATGGTGCGCCCCTTGCGGGGAGCGAATTATTGAGCCTGTTCGGCAGATCCTTGTGAATCCTCGGAAATATAGGTTCCGTGGAGACCGGCCAAGAAAGCTGCTGGATCTTCTTCATCATCGCTCGAGTAGTAGGCCATTGGGACATAGTCCGGGGCACTTACGTCGAACATGTTGTAGCGGTCCATACCGGAGCCGGCTGGGATCAACTTACCGATAATGATGTTTTCCTTCAGACCGACCAAGTTGTCACCCTTGCCGTCAATTGCGGCTTCGGTGAGAACGCGGGTGGTCTCTTGGAACGATGCTGCAGACAGCCATGACTCGGTTGCCAGCGACGCCTTGGTGATACCCATGAGTTCTGGGCGACCTTCGGCAGGACGCTTGCCCTGTTCAACCATTGAACGGTTGGTGTCACGGAACACCTTGGCATCGGCACGCTCGCCTGGCAAGAAGTGAGTATCGCCAGGTTCCTGAACGCCTACGCGGCGGGTCATCTGACGAACAATCAATTCAATGTGCTTGTCGTGGATCGATACACCTTGGTCGCGATACACCTTCTGTACTTCTTCTACGAGGTACACCTGTGTTTCACGTGGTCCCTTGATCTCCATGAGTTCTTTCGGATCAAGTGGGCCTTCAGTGACGCGATCGCCAGCGGTGATGTCTTGTCCATCTTTAACGATTGGACGACTACCGGTTGGCAACATGATTTCGTGTGGTTCACCCTGGTCGTCGATGACATGGATTGGAATTCCCTTGCCTTCGTCTTCAAGAATGCGCACAACACCAGTTGCGCGAGCCAAACGTGCTGATCCGCGCGGGTTACGTGCTTCGAAGAGTTCAACAACGCGTGGCAAACCGCCTGCGATGTCTTTTCCTGCAACACCACCAGTGTGGAAGGTACGCATAGTGAGCTGGGTTCCCGGTTCACCAATTGACTGCGCTGCGATTACACCAACTGCTTCGCCCAACTCAATGGACTGACCAGTTGCAAGTGAACGTCCGTAACAGAACTTGCACACACCAACTTCGGCATCACAAGTAAGTACTGAACGAACACGTACGCGATTGACTTTTGCGTCGTCGCGAAGTGCGTCAACATCATCGTCACCCAAAATGGTGTTCTTTTCCAACACGCGACCATCGCTGAGTTCAACTTCGTTCAACAATGCGCGACCGAACAACTTGGTTTCCAAGTATGCACGTGTGTTTGCAGTGTCTTTCTGAACGTTGTCAACCCACACGCCAAGTGTGGTTCCACAATCGTCTTCACGAACAATGAGTTCCTGTGCAACGTCGTGCAAACGACGTGTGAGGTAACCCGAGTCGGCAGTACGAAGTGCGGTGTCCACGAGGCCCTTACGAGCACCTGGAGTAGCAATGAAGTACTCAAGTGTTTCCAAGCCTTCACGGAAGTTGCTCTTGATAGGACGAGGAATCATGTCACCACGAGGGTTGGCCACGAGTCCGCGCATACCTGCAATCTGACGCATCTGGGTCATGTTTCCACGAGCACCAGAAGTGATCATCATGTCAACTGGGTTGTACTTAAGGTCTGCAAATTCTTTCTGCATGGCCTCTTGAACTTCGCGAGTTGCTTCCGTCCAAATACGTACTTCTTGCTGACGACGCTCACCGTCGGTGATGATGCCGCGACGGAATTGCTTCTCCACCTTGTCGGCATCTTCTTCGTGACGATCAAGAATTGCACGCTTTGCTTTTGGAGTCTTTACGTCATCAACCGAAACGGTCAGACCGGACTGCGTTGCATAGCGGTAGCACAAGTCTTTAATTCCGTCGAGAGCCAAAGCAATTTCGGACTTGGTGAAGTGATCGCTCAAACGCTCCACAATCACGCCGAATTCCTTCTTCTTCAAAGTCTGATCAATATGTCCAAACTTCTTGACGAAACCAGCTGGCAAACGCTCTTCGAACAACAAACGACCTGGCGTGGTGTCCACGTAGATCTGCTTGCCGTTGTCATCGCGCTCAGCGATTTTGATCTTGGCGTGAAGAGCAACGTCACCACTGTCAAGTGCACGAACTACTTCGTACAGCTGACGGTAAACATGGCCTTCGCCCTTTGAACCATCACGCTGATCGGTGAGGTAATACCCACCAATCACCAAGTCCTGCTGTGGGGTCACAATTGGACGACCCGAGGCTGGCGACAAAATGTTGTTCGCACTCAACATCAGCACGCGTGCTTCTGCCTGAGCTTCAACCGACAATGGCAAGTGAACTGCCATCTGGTCACCGTCGAAGTCAGCGTTAAACGCTGTACATACGAGTGGGTGCAACTGAATTGCCTTGCCCTCAACGAGCAACGGTTCGAATGCCTGGATTCCCAAGCGGTGCAACGTAGGAGCACGGTTCAACAGAACTGGGTGTTCCTTAATGACGTCTTCAAGAACGTCCCACACCTGTGGCCTACGACGCTCAACCATGCGCTTTGCACTCTTAATGTTTTGTGCAAGCTGCTGATCAACCAAACGCTTCATAACGAATGGCTTAAACAATTCGAGTGCCATCAACTTCGGCAAACCGCATTGCTGCAAACGCAGTGTTGGGCCAGCAACAATTACTGAACGACCCGAGTAGTCAACGCGCTTTCCGAGCAAGTTCTGACGGAAGCGACCTTGCTTACCCTTCAACATGTCGGACAACGACTTGAGCGGACGGTTTCCAGGACCAGTTACTGGACGACCACGGCGACCGTTGTCGAACAATGCATCTGATGCTTCTTGCAACATGCGCTTTTCGTTGTTCACGATGATTTCTGGTGCACCAAGATCGAGCAATCGACGCAAACGGTTGTTGCGGTTAATTACGCGACGGTACAAGTCGTTCAAGTCGGAAGTTGCAAAGCGACCACCATCGAGCTGCACCATTGGGCGCAGGTCTGGAGGAATAACTGGAATAACGTCGAGGACCATTGCCTTCGGGTTATTCACCAAACGACCAGCATCGTCACGACGGTTAAACGACGCGATGATCTTGAGGCGCTTGATTGCCTTCTGCTTGCGCTGCGTGCTGAGCACTTTGCCCTTATAGCCATTCATGATCGCGTCACGAAGAATGATTTCTTCCGCGTCGAAATCGATGGTGTCAATAAGTGACTTAATGGACTCTGCGCCGGTGCCGCCAACGAAGTATTCGCCGTAACGATCCTTCACTTCGCGCCACAACTCTTCGTCTTCCACGATCATGCGTGAGTGCATCTTGCCGAACGTGTCATGTGCGCGTTGGATCAAGTCCAACTCTTTGCCATAACGCTCAGTGATGGTGGTGAGATCTTTGTCAATCAACTTCTGGCGTGCACGAACGTCTGCATCCTTGGCACCCGACTTCTCGAGTTCCTTCAGCTCTGCTTCTGCATCCTTTTGACGCTGCTTCAAGTCGCGTTCGCGGTTCTTGATGAGTTGTTCCTTGTCTTCAAGCAACACTTCTTCAAGTTCGGTCATGTCGGCATGACGCTTGTCGGCATCAACACTGCTCACCAACCAGGCGGCAAAGTAAATAACCTTTTCAAGCTGCTTCGCCTTGATTTCGTCGCGTGGTTCAAGACCACCCAACAAATAGGCCAACCATGAACGGGTTCCGCGTAGGTACCAAATGTGAACAACTGGTGCAGCCAATTCGATGTGGCCCATGCGCTCACGACGAACCTTCGAGCGAGTTACTTCAACGCCGCACTTTTCGCAAATGATTCCCTTAAAGCGCACACGCTTGTACTTACCGCAGTAGCACTCCCAGTCACGTGTAGGTCCGAATGTCTTTTCACAGAACAGACCATCACGCTCAGGGCGCAATGTGCGGTAGTTAATGGTTTCAGGCTTCTTTACTTCACCACGTGACCAGTTACGAATGTCGTCCGCAGTGGCCAAACCAATGCGCAACTGTTCGAAACTATTGACGTCAACCTTGTTCTTGAATTCGGTTACTGCGTCGGACATGTTTTCCTCTTCTCGTTCTTCTCTGCTCGTCAAATTCTCTGGTTAGTAAGTGGCGTTAGAAAGCGCGTTGTTCGCGGCGGCGTTCACGGTCACGGTCATCTGCATCAGAGCCACGCTCTGGACGCGAAATGTCGATTCCGAGTTCTTGTGTTGCGCGGAAGACGTCTTCGTCCATGTCGGTAAGTTCAATGTTCTTACCTTCATTAGAGATGACTTCTACGTCGAGGCACAATGCCTGCATTTCCTTCATGAGCACCTTGAAGCTCTCAGGAATGCCTGGTTCAGGAATGTTCTCGCCCTTCACGATTGCCTCGTACACGCGAACGCGTCCAAGTACGTCGTCTGACTTAATGGTGAGCAATTCCTGCAAGCAGTAAGCAGCACCGTAAGCCTCGAGAGCCCACACTTCCATTTCACCGAAGCGCTGACCACCGAATTGGGCTTTACCACCCAAAGGTTGCTGAGTGATCATGCTGTATGGCCCAGTTGAACGTGCGTGGATCTTGTCGTCAACCATGTGTGACAACTTGATGATGTACATGTAACCCACCATGGTGGTGTTGTCGTAGTACTCACCGGTTCGACCGTTGCGTAGTTGTGTCTTGCCATCATCGCCAATTAAGCGAACGCCATCAACCGATTCTGGGTTGAGGTTCCTCAAGATTGACTGAATGGTTGGGTGAGGACCAGCGGCTTCATCTTCGTCCCAGTGAGCGCCGTCGAACACCGGCGTTGCAACAAATGTTGCTGGCTTGGTGTTGATGCGTGTCTTGGTTTCGGTACCGCGAATTGGTGAGTCTCCAACAACTTTGTTGTTCTTCACGTCACTCCAACCCCAACGTGCGCAGTAGCCAAGGTGAGCTTCAAGCACCTGACCAATGTTCATTCGGCTTGGAACACCAAGTGGGTTCAAGATGATGTCGACAGGAGTTCCGTCGGCCATGTATGGCATGTCTTCGATAGGGAGAATCTTGGAGATAACACCCTTGTTACCGTGACGTCCTGCCAACTTGTCGCCCACGCTGATCTTGCGCTTCTGCGCAACATAAATGCGGACCAACTGGTTTACACCTGGTGGCAATTCGTCGCCAGCTTCGCGGTCGCCCGCTTCGCGTGACAACACCTTCACGTCAATAACTTTGCCGCTTTCGCCGTGTGGAACCTTGAGGCTGGTGTCGCGAACTTCACGAGCCTTTTCACCGAAGATTGCGCGCAAGAGGCGCTCTTCTGGAGTGAGTTCGGTTTCACCCTTTGGAGTGACTTTTCCAACGAGAACATCGCCAGGACCAACTTCGGCACCCACACGAATAATTCCACGGTCATCGAGGTCGGCAAGAATGTCGTCGCTCAAGTTTGGAATGTCGCGTGTGATTTCTTCAGGTCCGAGTTTGGTATCACGAGCATCAACTTCGTATTCCTTGATGTGGATCGACGTGAGTACGTCTTCCTTCACCAAACGCTCGCTCAAGATGATGGCGTCTTCGAAGTTGTAGCCCTCCCATGGCATAAATGCCACGAGCAAGTTCTTTCCAAGTGCAAGTTCACCCATGTCGGTTGAAGGACCGTCACAAATCAAGTCGCCCTTAGCAACTTTCTGACCTTCCTTCACGCGAATGATGTGGTTAATGCTGGTGTCTTGATTTGAACGACGGAACTTGAACAACTTGTGTTCTCCGTCGGCCTTCTTCCAGTTGTCATAAGCAATGGTGATCAAGTCGCCCGTTACTGAAGTAACGGTTCCTGAATCTTATGCCAAGATGAGGTCTGCACCGTCACGTGCTGCACGTGACTCAATGCCGGTTCCAATGTATGGAGCCTCGGCACGAAGCAATGGAACAGCCTGACGTTGCATGTTCGCACCCATGAGCGCGCGGTTTGCATCGTCGTGCTCCAAGAACGGAATCAATGCTGTAGCCACCGAAATAATTTGGCGAGCCGAAACGTCGATGAAGTCCACTTCTGTTCCAGGTACATACGCGATGTCAGTGGTTGAACCGAAGAAGCTTTCTGCTTCGAGCATCTTCTTCAAGTCATCCAAGCTGGCTGCCTGAGGTGAACGACGTACAAGTACGCGCTCTGACTTAAAGGTGCCATCGGCATTCAACGCGGTGTTTGCCTGCGCAACGA
>CAITUB010000037.1 GCA_903895515.1 uncultured Acidimicrobium sp.
CATCTGGACAAATATTTATCAACGGAATCGTCGGTGAGCGGTTTGCTGTGCGTAACTCTGGAGCCACTCTGGTAGTCGAAGGCGTCGGCGATCACGCGTGCGAATACATGACTGGCGGGCGAGCAGTCGTGCTTGGCGCAACCGGTCGAAACTTTGCCGCTGGCATGTCGGGTGGAATTGCATATGTATATGACATCGATGGTCAATTTGCCTCTCGCGTCAACCCAGAGATGGTTGACGTATTGCCATTAGACGCCGAAGACACACAGTGGCTGCAGAGCACTCTGCGGGAGCACATTGCAATGACCAATTCTCCGCGTGCCACGCAGATTATGGACCAGTGGAAATCGCACGCAGGTAAGTTCGTCAAAGTGCTCCCACGCGATTACGCGCGTGTCATGGCGGTGTTGGCGAAAGCATCCGCAGATGGTCTTTCGGAAGAGGAAACGTCGCAACGAGTGATGGAGTCTGTCCATGGGTGAACCGACCGGATTCATAAATTGGGAGCGCAAGACGCCGAAGCGACGTTCAATTCCTGTGCGCGTTACCGATTGGCGCGAAGTGTACGAACCGTTTGCAAAAGATGAATTGAATCATCAGGCCGGTCGTTGCATGGATTGCGGAATTCCGTTTTGCAACAATGGATGTCCACTTGGCAACCTCATTCCCGACTGGAATGATTTGGTATATCGCGGACATTGGCGTGACGCCATTGAGCGACTGCACGCAACAAACAACTTTCCTGAATTCACTGGTCGGTTATGTCCTGCGCCTTGCGAAAGCGCTTGCGTATTAGGAATCAATCAAGACCCTGTGTCTATTAAGCAAGTCGAAGTTGAGATTATCGACCATGCGTGGAACGAAGGTTGGGTGCAGCCATACATTGCCAGTACCAAATCGGGAAAACGTATTGCGGTAGTTGGTTCTGGTCCTGCTGGTCTTGCCGCCGCCCAGCAACTCACTCGCGCAGGTCATGAAGTTGTTGTGCTGGAACGCGCTGACCGCATTGGCGGTTTGTTGCGTTATGGAATTCCAGAATTCAAAATGGAAAAGAAACACCTCGATCGACGTATTGATCAAATGCGCGAAGAGGGCACTGAGTTTCGAACAAATGCTGCGGTTGGCGACAATGTCGATATCGATGTTCTCGTAGCTTCGCACGATGCCGTGGTGCTGGCATGTGGGTCGACTGTCGCTCGTGATTTACCAGTGCCCGGGCGAGAGTTGCGTGGTATTTACCAGGCAATGGAGTATTTGCCGCTTGCGAACAAAGTGCAGCAAGGCGACATGGAAGCATCGCCGATTGATGCCCACGGAAAACATGTGGTGATTATCGGAGGTGGAGACACTGGTGCAGACTGCTTAGGCACTGCTATACGACAAGGTGCTGCATCAATTACACAATTAGAAATCATGCCAACACCACCAGAGGTTCGCGCAAGTAATAACCCGTGGCCACAGTGGAGTCTGATTTACCGCACATCGTCGGCGCACGAAGAAGGTGGCGAGCGCGTATTCAGTGTGAACACCGAACGCTTTGTTGACGATGGAAACGGAAACGTGAAAGCGCTTGTGATGAATGAAGTGCACATGGTGGATGGAAAATTTGAGGTTATTGCTGGCACAACGCGTGAAATTCCTGCTGATCTTGTGTTCCTTGCTCTCGGCTTCGTTGGCCCCGACAAGGGAAATTGGATCGAGCGATTGGGTGTCAATATCGACGCTCGCGGCAACATCGCTCGCACGGATGATTACCGAACGAACGTTCCTGGTGTGTTCGTTGCTGGTGACATGGGCAGAGGTCAGAGCCTGATCGTGTGGGCAATTGCCGAGGGCCGCGCATGTGCATCAGCCGTAGATATGCAATTGATGGGTGAGACATCTCTCCCAGTACCAATTGCTTCGTCTGCCCGCCCAATGGTGTAGTCATCAATTACTCTGAAAGGGTGATGAAACGCCCCCAGAAAGCCATCGTGCATGCAGTTGCAGCGCTCGCAGCAATTTCACTCGTTGCGGCTTGTAGTGCAGATGTTTCCGGAAGCGCAACAACAGTTGTTGCCGTGGAGTCAACAAATTTCCAGACCATTCCACCAGTAAGCCCAACCACGGTGCCAGTTACCACCACTTTGCCAATTGGCGCTGTAGGGGTGGAGCAGACGTACACGGTGTTGCCCGGTGACTCGCCAAGTTTGGTTGCAACAATCTTTGGTATCACGATGTCTGAATTGCTCATGTACAACGGATTGGTTGCCTCGGGGCAGTTTCCATTTGCCGGATCAATTATCAAGATTCCGCCATCAGCAATGGTGTTGAACCCCGTTATCACGGCAAAGCCTGACGTCGCTGCCGGACCTGCTGCTGCTGGCTGCGATGCACGACCTGCAGGTACGTATCAAATTGCTTCAGGCGATTCCATCTATGTCATCCGCAAAAAATTCTGTGTTTCACTTGGGTCTCTGTTGGGTGCAAATAACTGGCCGAACTCAAGCGTGAGCATTCGTCCAGGCCAGATCATCAACATTCCCGCTTCTGGTTCGTAATCCATGAGCTCAATTGGGCCAGCCGAACATCGCACGTTGGCAATTGAAGCCAACAATTCAACGTGGGAATTTCTTGATCGTGAGTCTGGCTCGCTTTCTGCATTAGACAGCGAAGAAATGACACGCCGTGCGTATGCCGCTGCGTATCACTGGTCGCGCGCAGAAAACGCAACCGTGATTAATGAGATTCGTGCTTCGTGGCTCATTGCCAAGGTGTGGATCCATCAATCACGCGGAGACCTTGCTTTGCCTATTTCAATTCGGTGTATTGACATGTGCTTGGCAAACAACATTGCAGACTTTGATCTGGCGTATGTGCATGAAACAAAGGCACGAAGCCTTGCATGCATGGGTGACTTGGACGGTGCACGTGAAGCAAAACTGTGTGCTTCACTCGTTGCAATAGCTGATGAAGAAGATCGGAAACTTGTGCAAGCAGACCTTGCAAAGGGACCGTGGTTCGAACTGAATTAGCGAGCGGTATTGCGACGGCGTCGTGAATGTCGATCGATAGCCAAAGCAATCAGTTCGTCGAGCAATTCGCGATACGAAAGCCCTGACGCTTGCCACAATTTTGGATACATCGAGATTGGGGTAAAGCCCGGGATCGTGTTGATCTCGTTACACAAGAACCCGCGACCATCTTTTTCGTAAAAGAAGTCCACGCGAGCCATTCCTTCGGCACGCAGAGTATGGAAAATCACGATTGCCAGTTTTTGTACGGCTTCAATCTCATCTGCACTGAGGTCTGCTGGAATAACTAGTTGTGCGCCGTCAGTGATGTATTTGTCCTCGTAGTCGTAGAACTCGTTGCCAGGAATAATCTCGCCCGGTGTTGAAGCGCGAGCATCAATATTTCCCAGCACTGCAACTTCAATTTCGCGACCGCTGATTGCTTCTTCGATAACAATCCACTCGTCGTATTTCAGTGCCTGCGCAGCAGCGGCCTTCAGTTCGGCGGCATTCTTTGCTTTTGAAACGCCAACCGATGAGCCCATGTTTGCCGGCTTGACAAACAGTGGTAGCCCAAGTGTGTCAATGGCATGTTTCAGCGAAGCGTCATTGACGTGTGCTTCGCGAAGTGAAATGTATTGCGGTTGAGGAATGCCGTTTGCGTGCAGCACCTGCTTGGCAACGCCCTTGTCCATCGAGACAGCGCTTCCGAGCACGCCGGTGCCAACAAAGGCAATGTTTGCCAGTTCGAGTAATCCCTGAATCGTTCCGTCTTCACCGAGTGGTCCGTGCAGCAATGGGAAAACCACGGTTCGCGCTTCCACGCGTGAGTCGCCAACCAAAACCGAAATTGACGTAGGTTCACCTTCGGTCGAGAGTTTTTCGCCGATGTGTTCTGGTCCGCGTTTGAGATCGGCCATTGCTTGCGTTGCCAAATTCCATTTACCGTCACGGGTGATGCCGATTGCACTGATGTGATATTTCGTTGGATCGAGTGCGCGAAGCACGTGTGCTGCAGTGACGCAGCTGACATCGTGTTCGGCGGATTCACCACCAAACAACACGATTACGTGTGTTGGAGTATGTGTAGTCACTATGAAACACGGTACTAGGTAATAATCGGTATTCTCGGTGCATGCGCTTTATGGCTGCCGATGTGGCGAATGCAACTGGTGGCGCACTCGTTGGACAAAATGCCCACCTTTCGGGGGTGAGTTTTGATTCGCGAACTATTACGCCAGGGCAGTTGTTTGTTCCGATTGTCGCAGAGCGCGATGGACACGAATTCGTTGAAACGGCATTGAAGTCTGGCGCTGGTGCGTATCTCACTCAGCGCGATCCTGTTGGTCGCAGTGCAATTGTTGTTGACGACACGCTTGCCGCATTGATGGAACTCGGAGCGTGGGCACGAGTTCGTCTTGAGCCAGCAGTGGGCAGCAGGGTCATTGGCGTAACAGGGTCTGTGGGCAAAACCTCGACCAAAGATTTCATCGCTGCGGCATTGTCGAGCGAACTTGTTGTTGCTGCAAGCGAAAAATCATTTAACAATGATCAGGGATTGCCTGTCACATTGTTGAATGCCGCAGACAACTCGCAAGCGCTGGTTCTAGAAATGGGAATGCGTGGATTTGGCGAGATCGCTCGATTGTGCTCAATCGGTCGTCCTGCAATTGGCGTGGTTACTGCAGTAGCCGCGGCTCACACCGAACGCGTTGGCGGAATAGAAGGAGTAGCGCGCGCGAAAGCCGAACTGGTGCAAGCGCTTCCGCAATCTGGTTTTGCAATATTGAACGCCGACGACGAACGCGTGCGCGAGATGTGCAATCTCACTCAGGCCCAGGTGCTCACGTATGGCGTGCATGAAAGCGCAGATATTCGAATAACGAAATGCGAACTGGACGAGATGGCTCGTGCATCAGTGAGTGCAACGACGCCATGGGGCAACGTGTCGTGGGCAATGGCGGTTCCCGGCGCTCATATGGCATTGAATGCTGCAGCAGCGATTGCCGTGTCTGGAGTCTGTGGCGTCAACATTCATTCTGCAGCGGCTGCGTTGGAACAGAGTTCGGTTTCTCCGATGCGTATGCAGGTCATCACCACAGATGATGGAATGACCATTATCAATGACGCGTACAACGCAAACCCAGCTTCAATGCGCGCTGCGCTGGACACGCTGGTGGGAATGAAGGCTTCGCGTCACGTAGTAATCGCTGGTCAAATGGCAGAGTTGGCGGACTCTTCGGCAGAACACAACGCAATCGTCGAATACGCCCGAAGTAAATCAATTGAGTTCATTGCCTGTGAAACAAGTAATTACGAGACGCCCTCGTTGTCGGTTGAAGATGCCGTGAAACATGTTCGTGATGGCGGAACTGATGTTGCAGTGCTCGTGAAGGGCTCGCGAGTGGCCGCTCTCGAACGAGTGGTGCAATTACTTATTGGTTAGAAATTTATTTTTGGCATCAAGCGCCGAAACGTTGCACCACCAGGCCAAGAACAACGCCCAGGCCGCACCGAATAACAACAACCATCGCGCACCGTATTGATCAACAATTGGGCCAAACAGCATGTTGCCAAGTGGAACGGTGCCACCAAAGGACATAAACCACAGCGACATCACGCGTCCACGCATTTCTGGTTTCAATCTGCTTTGCACCACGATTGACATTGCGGTAGTGGTGAAGAAGTACGCGAATCCAAGAATGAATCCGAAAATGAAGGCCGGAACTGCGGAGCGAGAAATTGCAAAGAACACCATGCTCACTGCAAAGCCCACAAATCCGTACTGCACGAGTTTTCGTTGATCACGATGTGAGAACTTGGTGCCAATTGCCAAACCACCAAGAGCAGCGCCAAGGCCCCAAGTTGCATACAGCCACTTATATATAGAGCCATCTTCTGCAATGCCGAAGTTGACATGGGCAACTGCGGGAAAGAGTCCTACGTAGGGAAGTGAAAATAGTGAAAAAGTTGCAAGTGTGAGCAGCAGCCGGCTGACGCCAGAAATCTGACGTGCAAGTGAAATGCCACTGGTGAACCTTCGCCAGCCTTGTGTGGGGTCTGGTGTAAACGTGGGGATATTCACCACCATGAGAGCGAAGATCACGAAGAGGTACGTTGCCGCGTTCATAAAGAAGAACCCGGCGGTGGTGACGCCAACTTGTGAGAGCACGGCAACAATGATTGGGCCAACAACGCGTGATCCATTAATGACCACGCTGTTCAGCGATAACGCTCCTGGCAAGTCAACTGGTCGAACAAGTGACGGCAGCATTGCCGACCATGCGGGAGCGTTTAACGCATTTCCAACACCTACTCCGAGCGCAGCAAGGAAGATATATATGAATCGAGGGTTGCCTAAAGCAAGAACGGCGAGCGCAATCGAAAACGTCAATTGCGTAAGTTGCATCGAGATGAGCCATCGGCGGCGGTCGAATTTGTCGGCAAGAACACCCGCGATGATTGACAGGAAAAGCAACGGCCCGAGTTGGGCAAAAACCATGATGCCAACAAGTGAAGCCTTGCCAGTGCGGTGGTACACGTAGGCGGGGAGCACCACGTTTTGCATCCAGGTACCAATGTTTGAGGCAAACGAACCCGACCACACCAAGCGAAAATCGCGTGATGCCAGTGCAGCTTGGACTGAACCTGGCTTATGTCGGTTCGGGGAGTCGTGGTCGAGAGTAAAGTCGGACATGTGGAGCAACAACACGCTACAACGCATGCAACTTCAGAATCATTACTGAGTGAAAAGTCACAGGCACCGTTCTGTGCATCACCGCGAGGCGTGTTTAGTGAGTGCCCGCATTGTGGATCGAACCTGTACCCAGAGCACGCACACTTTCGTTGTGCGTCGTGTGGCTGGCGCGATTCGTGTTGCGACTAATTCAATGCAGTTAGTGGTTCAACAAAAGCAAGATTGAGTTCGCGCGCCACAACATCGTTAGTGACGTGGCCATGTGCGGTATTCAAGCCATGTCGGAGCGCTTCACTCTGGGCAACTGCGCCGCGCGTACCAAGTCGCGCTACTTCTAGTTGGTACGGCAACGTTGCATTGGTGAGTGAGTAGGTGCTGGTGTACGGCACAGCACCAGGCATGTTGCCAACTGCGTAATGCACCACTCCGTGTTGCATGTAAATCGGGTCGGTGTGTGTGGTCTCGTGTGTAGTTGCAATGCAACCGCCTTGATCTACTGCAACGTCAACAATCACTGATCCTGGTTTCATTGAGCGCACCATGTCTTCGCTGACCACGATTGGTGCGCGTGCACCTGCAACTAATACCGCGCCAACGACTAAGTCTGCATCGACAAGTGCGCGCTCGATTGACCCGCGGTTAGAAGCGAGCGTTGTGGTCCGGCCGACACAAATTTGATCGAGGTAACGAAGTCGATCAAGGTTCTTGTCCAGAATGGTGACGTTGGCGAGCATTCCCGCGGCAATCCAAGCTGCGTTGTAACCAACATTGCCGGCGCCGATGACGACAACGTTTGCTGGACGAACGCCTGGCGCTCCGCCCATTAGTACACCTCGTCCACCTTGCGGTCGCTCAAGGAATCGCGCTCCAGCCTGTGTTGCAAGTCGTCCAGCAATTTCACTCATCGGTGCAAGTAGCGGCAACGATCCGTCAGCGGCTTGCACGGTTTCATAGGCGATCGCGGTGGTGCCTGAAGCAATGAGTGCTTCCGCAACTTTTGGATATGCAGACAGATGTAAATACGTAAACAGCGTGAGGTCGCTTCGCAGAAAGCCAAATTCCTCTTCCTTTGGCTCCTTTACTTTGAGCACCATCTCTTGCGACCATGCGTCAGCAGCGGTCTTCACAATGGTTGCCCCGGCTGCTGCAAATTCTGCATCCGTTATTGAGGCTGCCTCTCCGGCGCCGGTCTCTACAAAGACATCAATTCCCAATCGCTCAAACTCACGAACGCCATCTGGCGTGAGCGAAACCCGACCCTCCATGGTCTTGATTTCTTTAGGAACACCAACTGTTTTTACCCCACGAGCACCGTTGCTTGTAGCCATACCCCATGTCTAGTTCACTGGGTAGTCTTGTGCCATGAAATCCTTCAATAACTTCATCAATGGCAAAGAAGTACCAGCTCGCGATGGGCGTACAACCCCAGTTATTGACCCAGTAACAGGTGAGCAGTATGCAACTGCTGCGCTGTCTGGGCCAAACGATGTTGATGATGCCATGAAGGCAGCAGCCGTTGCTGCGGAGTCGTGGAAGAACACCACTCCAGCCGTTCGTCAAAAGGCAATTAATGACATTGCTGATGTGATGGAAAAGCACATGACCGAATTGATTGAAGCAGAAATTGAAAACACGGGTAAGCCCCGTGCAATCACATATAACGAAGAAGTTCCGCCGATGATGGACCAGATTCGTTTCTTTGCTGGTGCTGCTCGAATGCTTGAAGGAAAGAGCGCGGGCGAGTACGTACCGAATTTCACTTCATACATTCGACGCGAGCCAATTGGCGTGTGCGCGCAAGTTGCACCATGGAACTACCCGCTCATGATGGGAGTGTGGAAGTTCATTCCGGCAATTGCTGCAGGTAACACCACAGTGCTGAAGCCGAGTGACACTACGCCGGCATCGACAGCGCTCATTGCAAAAATTATTGGTGACATTTTGCCTCCAGGAGTTTTCAACGTGGTGTGTGGAGACCGAGATACCGGTCGCGCAATGGTTGATCACGACATTCCAGGAATGGTTTCAGTAACAGGTTCTGTTCGCGCAGGTATGGAAGTAGCAGCAGGGGCATCGAAGTCGCTGAAGCGTTTGCATCTTGAGCTCGGTGGCAAAGCACCAGTCATCATTTTTGATGATGCCGACTTGGAACTTGCTGCAGAAACCATTGCGATGACCGGATACTTCAACGGTGGTCAGGACTGCACTGCGGCAACACGCGTTATCGCCGGCCCAAAGGTGTACAACGACTTTGTGACGCTGCTTACCGAAGCGGCAAAGAAAACAAAAACAGGTCGACCAGATGAAGATGTTCTCTATGGACCTTTGAACAATGAAGTGCATCTCGGCAAAGTGGCAGGATTCCTCAACCGAGTGCCTAAGCATGCAAAAGTCACCACTGGCGGCTCACAAATTGGCGGTAAGGGATACTTCTTCGAGCCAACAGTGGTCTCCGACCTCTTGCAAGACGACGAGATGATTCAGAACGAGATCTTTGGACCAGTCATCACTGTTCAAAAGTTCAGCGATGAGGCAGAGGCTCTGAAGTGGGCGAACGGCGTTGATTTTGCGCTTGCTTCGTCGGTATGGACTCGCGACCTCGGTCGGGCCATGCGCATGACGAAGAATCTCGACTTCGGTTGCGTGTGGGTGAACACCCACATTCCAATGGTGGCCGAAATGCCACACGGTGGCTATAAGAAGTCAGGTTACGGCAAAGACCTTTCGATGTATGCACTGGATGACTACACGCGCATTAAGCACGTGATGATCAACCTCAACAGTTAGTCTTTGCACTGATGGGGGAATCACCAAGCGACGTCATCGTTCTTGATCATGTTTCGAAGCGCTACGGCGACTTCGTTGCGGTTCATGACGCCAATTTCTCGATAGCAACCGGCGAATTCTTTGCCATGCTTGGGCCTTCGGGTTGTGGCAAAACCACAACGCTGAAGATGATCGCTGGGTTCGAGCAGCCAACTGCTGGACGCGTCATGTTGGACGGAATTGACGTTTCGGATGTGCCTCCGTACAAGCGCAACGTCAACA
>CAITUB010000038.1 GCA_903895515.1 uncultured Acidimicrobium sp.
AACGATGTCGCGCTGCACGTTGCCCCAGGTGAAACACTTGGCCTCGTAGGCGAATCCGGTTCAGGCAAAACAACGATTGCAAAAATGATTCTCGGACTAACAGCCGCTGAAACTTCGAGCACGATGGTGCTCAGTGGCAAGAAACTCGCGCGCACTCTGAACAAACGTGATGTTGCAGATGTTGGAGCATTGCAAATCGTGTTTCAGAACCCGGACCAAGCACTCAACCGTCGCCACAGCGTTACGCGAATTGTTTCACGTGCAGTTGAACGTCTTTCAGGACTCAACCACAGCGAATCGGATAATCGTGCACACGAACTACTTTCTGGAATGCGTGTTGATGCATCGCTACACAACGCCCGTCCTGCCCAGCTTTCCGGTGGCTTGAAGCAGCGCGTCGCAATTTCTCGCGCGTTCGCAGGATCACCACACCTCGTTGTCTGCGACGAACCAACTTCTGCACTCGATGTTTCGGTGCAGGCGACCATTCTCAACTTGCTCGTTGATTTACAGAAGCAAGATGACACCAGCTACTTGTTCATCTCGCACGACCTGGGAGTAGTGCGCTACATCAGCGACAGAATTGCTGTTCTCTACTTGGGCCGAGTGATGGAACTAGGAAATTCTGAAACCGTGTTCAACGGACCACACCACCCATACACCGAAGCACTGGTATCGAGCGTTCCAGCAATCGACGGCTCACAGCGCGTTCGTATTCGCCTTGAAGGTGACGTTCCAAGCCCTGCAAACCCACCAACTGGTTGCGTACTGAATCCACGCTGTCCACGTATGGCCGGTAGCGGTGTTGAAGGTTTGTGCACCACCGTTGAACCTGAACTCAAAGAAGTTGAGCCTGGTCACTTCATGCGTTGCCACATACCGCTTGATCAATTACGCGTTACGCAACAGAAGTAATTTCACTTCACTTCTGCCCTTTCGCTAGCAATAGTTAGCACTGATATACCAAGGAAACTAGGGCTTGTGGCTTGACGCGGCTCTGAACGCAACCGTAGGCTTACCCCATTCAATGGCCACCAACCCGGTGGCTGAATAGGGGGAAATTCATGACATTGAACGTCAATCGTTCACGTCGAGTACGCCAAATCGCAATCGGTTTGGGTCTCGCACTTGCTGTTTCTACTGTCGGCGTATCCGGCAGCAGCGCAGCAAAAGTACAAGCAGCCAAATCAGGCGGATCAATCACGGTAGGTATTTTCGATACCTTCCCAGGTTGGGGTCCAAAGGACAACCCAGCTAACTCCGCATTGATGGCAGCAAAGACCATCTACGAAACTCTTTTCGAGTTAAACGCAGACGGTCGCTATGTTCCTTACCTTGCACAGTCGATTACTCCAAGTGCCGACTTCAAAGTGTGGACACTCAAGTTGCGTGACGGCATTACCTTCCACGACGGCACAAAGTTTGACGCTGCTGCTGTGAAGGCAAACCTCGACGCATCGAACGGAACCCAGATTCTTACCATTGGTCTTGCACGTTCTGCATGCACCGCCGGTACCAACCTTGGTTTCTACTCGAACATCTTGAAGAACACCGTTATCGATCCGTTGACGTTGCAAATTAACTTGCACCTTGCCAACTCGGAAATGCCAGAAACGCTGTACGCATCAGGTCGCGCATTCATGCGCTCCCCTGCACAGCTGACTGACCCAACGAAGTGCGGTACCACTCCAATCGGAACCGGACCTTTCAAGATGAGCGCATGGTCGCAGACTGAATTGACCGTTGTAAAGAACGAGAATTACTGGCGCAAAGATGCTGCTGGCGTTCAACTTCCTTACCTCAACAGCATCAAGTTTGTTTATGCAAAGGAATCAGCACAGCGTGCAAACGGTGTGAAGAGCGGAACGTTTGATGCAATTCAGACGACCTCTGCTTCAGACTCTAAGCAGATGAATAGTCTCCGCAAGAACAGTTCGCTTCAGAGATTGAATTCTGGTGCGTTCTGGTACCCATCCACATGGTTCAACACCACCATTGCTCCGTTCAACGTGAAGGAATGCCGTTTGGCAGTTTCTGCAGCGATTGACCGCGCGCAGTATGTGAAGGTCCGTTTGAATGGAATCGGCGAAGTTGCAACTTCAGTTGTTGGTAAGAGCAGCGACTTGTACAACAAGAACGGATTCCAAGGTTTCGACTTGGCAAAGGCAAAGACATTGGCAGCAACATGTGCAACCGCACTTGGCAAGCCACTTGAATTCACCTTCCCAACCGACACCAGCTCGGATTCACAGGCCAACACCACGTTCTTGAAGAACCAACTTGCAAAAGCTGGAATCACCATGAACGTGAAAGTTGAAGAGACTGCGGTCATCATTAAGAACGCATTCCCACAGACCTACCAGGCAATGGGCTTGTTATTGAACGAAGCAAAGGGCGCAGGATTCGTCATGCCGTTCTGGGTTTCAGACAACTTCGGACCTGCTTCACCAAACCCACTCACCAAGATTCCAACACTTGCTCCTTTGGGCAAGATTTTGAACTTGTCGAAGACGAATGACCCTGCGCTTGACGCAGCATTGTTCGCCGCACGTGGAGAAGGAAACGCAGCAAAGAAGGCAGCTCTCTACAAGTCAGCAACAAAGATTGTTCAAGAAAATGGCTACTCAACTGCAGTTGCAACCACTGAGTACGACATGTTCGTAAACAAGAAACTTAAGGGCATCGACGGTCTTCCACTGCTTAGCGGTGGCAAAGCCAAGTCAATGGCCAACTACGGCATGAACTTCACAGGTGTTTACATCGAGAAGTAAATCCGGGTTAGCGCCTCAGCAATGAGGTAACCGAAAAAGTCAGAGGGTGGTGGTGCAATTGCATCACCACCCTCTTTTTTGTAATGATGTAGGAAGGACGTGATCAATGAACAAACTTGGGGAACTCGCAAAGCGCATCGGGCAACTGGCGCTCGTACTCTTTCTTGTCACTTTGTTTGTCGCGTTCCTCATGCGCCTGCTTCCAGCAGACACGGTGGACATCATGCTCCCCGGTCAGCCAGAAGAGTTCAAGGCCATCATTCGCCATGAACTCGGACTAGACAAAGGTTTCTTTGGCTACTACTTCCAGTGGCTAAACAGTTTCGTACATGGCGATTTCGGCAGTTTCTATTTTGCGGGTGGCTCCGAGACTGTCGCAAGCCATCTTGGTAACGCACTCCCCAAGTCGCTGTTACTCATGTTGTATTCCCAAATTGTTGCCCTTGCAGTTTCCATTCCACTTGGACTCTCCAGTGCTTACCGCGCAGGATCGAAGTTCGATCGTGCAGTCAGCGGCACACTCTTCACTTTCTCATCAATCCCCAGTTTTGCAATCGGACTTATTCTTGCCCTTGTCGTTGGCGTAAAGCTTGGTTGGGTTGAACCACTCGGCTATGTACCCATGAGCGAAGGACTTGCCGAGCACTTCAAACATATGGTGCTCCCCGTCGCCAGCCTGTCGTTCGGCCTCATTGCTGCGTATACACGCCTCCTTCGATCCGATGTGATCGCCACCCTTAAAGAGGACTACGTCACCATGGCGGCTTCTAAAGGATTGAGCGACCGTCGCATTTTGTGGCGCCACGTATTTCGTCCATCCAGCATCACGCTCATGACGTCAGCAGCACTCAACATGGGCGGCCTTATTGGCGGCGCAGTAGTAATCGAAAACATCTTCTCCGTCCAAGGAGTTGGCTTCGAGATCATTTACGCGCTCGGTACTCGCCAGTACGTTGCGTTGCAGTCGCTCATCGCTCTCGTTGCTGTTGGGTACGTACTCTTCAACGTCATTGTTG
>CAITUB010000039.1 GCA_903895515.1 uncultured Acidimicrobium sp.
CGAAGCAGATTCAGGTAGGCAAGGTGGCAGTTGGTGGCGGAGCGCCGATCAGCATCCAGTCCATGACCATCACAAAAACTGCAGATGTTGAAGGAACGCTCCAACAGATCTATGCGCTGGCTGCAGCAGGTTGCGACATTGTCCGTTGCACGTGTAACGAAATAGAAGCCGCAGAAGGACTTGCTCAAATTGTCCCGCGCTCGCCGGTGCCAATCATCGCCGACATTCATCATCAATACAAAATGGCTCTCGCTGCACTTGAAGCAGGCGTTCACGGGTTGCGTCTCAACCCTGGCAACATTCGCAAACCAGAGCACATCAAGGCAGTGGCAATGGAGGCGCGCGACCGCAACGTGCCAATTCGTATTGGTGTGAATGGCGGATCACTCGACCCTGCGCTGTATGAAAAGTATGGCGGTTTAACAGCAGAAGCAATGGTTGAATCTGCGTTGCAAGAAATCGCATATTTCCAAGAAGTTGATTTCGACCTCATCAAAATTTCGGTTAAAGCATCGAATGTTCCGCTGATGGTGGAGGCATATCGCCAACTCAGCGCAGTCACCGATTACCCGTTGCACTTAGGTGTAACCGAG
Organism: uncultured Acidimicrobium sp.; assembly: GCA_903895515.1. Classification (GTDB taxonomy): domain Bacteria; phylum Actinomycetota; class Acidimicrobiia; order Acidimicrobiales; family Ilumatobacteraceae; genus UBA3006. The sequence continues at coordinate 594 of CAITUB010000039.1, forward strand.
GCAGGTCCGCTACCGAACGGACTGATTAAAGCGACAGCCGGAATTTCTACGTTGTTGCTTGAAGGCATCGGCGACACTATTCGCTACAGCCTCACCGCCGATCCGGTAGAGGAAGCACGTGCTGGTAGGCAACTGCTTGAGTCACTCGGTTTGCGCGAACGCAAGAATGTCGACCTCATTGCATGCCCAAGTTGTGGTCGTGCAGAAATTGACGTCATTGAAGTTGCTAACCGCGCAATGCGAGCATTTGAGGACAAGAAGATTCCACTGCAGATTGCAGTGATGGGATGCGTCGTGAATGGCCCGGGCGAAGCGCGCGAAGCCGACTTAGGTATTGCCGCGGGCAACAAGCGTGGTCACTTGTTTGTGAAGGGTCGCAACGTTGCTGTAGTTCCAGAATCGGAAATGGTTGAAGCACTCGTGGACTGGGCGACGTTCATTCATGAGCATGGCGCCGAAGCAGCAATTGCCAGAGTGGATACCGCACTTGCCGAGCGCGAAGCTGCAAAAGATCGCAATGCTTTGCTTGAAGAAAAAGGCGACGATGCCAATCACTCGAATGAAAAGATTGTGGAAATTCGCAAGACGATTTCCGGCAACTAAATAATTAGTGGGTTCCCCACGTGCGAAACACTGTCGCATTGCCAGACAGCGTTACGGTCTCACCGTTTCGCAATACTGCAGCCTGACCAGCTTGAATCGATGTTGCGTTGCCCGAAGTGCATACCAAAATTTCGGTGTCGTGTGAAGCGCGCAATTCATGGGTTCCTGAAACGTCAATTCGCTGTGTGCCAAAACGAGTGGTAGCCACGGGGTATTGCCATACTCCCGCACCAACCGATTCGGCCTCGATGAGTGGCGATGCAATGGCGTTCATGTTGGCCACATGCAGAAACTCGTCTACGTTCACATTCTTTTGAGTAAATGCTGCGCGCACAACGTTGTCGGAAGAAGCCATAACTTCGAACCCAGTTCCACCTAAATACGCGTGCACATTTCCGGCACCGAGGTACAGCGCTTGGCCAGGACTCAGGCGCACATGATGCATGAGTAGTGCAACAAGAATTCCACCATTGCCTGGGTACATGGTGGCCAATCGACCAGCCCATGCAGGCATGTGCAATGGCAATTGATGAGGTCCTGTAGTGAGCGCCCATCGCACACACTCTGCAAGCCCATCATCGGCAAGATGCGTGCCTAACTCAGTCCATCCGAAGCGCTTGCAGAGTTCGAGGTTTTCTTCGTCGGTGCGAAACCCGCAGATGGCTTCAAACCCCGACATGGCAACAAGCAGTTCAGGTTTTGCGGAAGCGTCACGATAAATGCGCAGAGGCGAGTCGAGTGAAATACCAATTTCGTTTTCTTGTTGATACCCAGACTGCGCTTGCTCATCTGTTGGATGAGTTTGCAGCGATAGTGGTTTCGCTGCAGCGATGATCTTGACAAGGAATGACAGTTCGCCTGCAAATTGCGAAAGCGGTTGATTGCCAGTTGCAGTTTTGACAAGTGATGGCCCCGAGCGGTGTGTGCCGAACCAGAGTTCTGCCCATGGCTTTGCGTCTGGTTCTACACCAAGGAATTCTGGAATCGTTTGCTGATCGCCCCAGTCGTAATGATGAACTACTCCACGGAGGAGTTGCATGGTGTTTACTTCCCGCGAGCCTGCGCGACCAACTGTGGGCCGACTTGCG
>CAITUB010000040.1 GCA_903895515.1 uncultured Acidimicrobium sp.
CAAGACGGAAGTCTTTCGCTCGTCATGGCTTACCCAACCACCTCCCCGCAAGACGTAAAGACTGAAGAACTGATTCGCAACTTGCGCTCAAACGTCATTCCACAAACTGGTGTTGAAGCGAAAGTTGGAGGCTTCACTGCTGCAGGCGTGGACTTCGCAGACTCCATCGGCAGCCGAATGCCGTTTTTGTTCCTTGGTGTACTTTCACTTTCGTTCCTCTTGCTCATGGCAGTGTTTCGTAGCTTGCTCGTTCCATTGAAGGCAGTCATCATGAACTTGCTTTCCATTGGTGCTGCTTACGGTGTACTTGTCGCCATCTTCCAATGGGGCTGGGGAATGAGCCTGATCGGCGTTGGCAAGGCTGGCCCAATTGAAAGTTGGGCGCCAATGATGCTGTTCGCCATTGTGTTCGGATTGTCTATGGACTACGAAGTGTTCTTGTTGTCGCGAGTGAAAGAGGAATACGACCGCACAGGTGACAATGCTTCTGCTGTAGCCGATGGCCTAACCGCAACTGCACGAGTCATTACCGCAGCAGCGCTCATCATGGTGTGCGTGTTCTCGGCATTCGTTCTTGGTTACGACCGTCAATTGAAGTTGTTTGGCCTTGGCCTGGCACTTGCAGTATTCATCGACGCAACACTCGTGCGCATGGTGTTGGTGCCTGCAACTATGGAACTCTTAGGTAATCGCAACTGGTGGATTCCAGCATGGATCAACCGCGTGCTTCCAAAAATCGATGTTGAAGGTCACCATGTGGTGCACTCCGAAGAGGCAACCAACTAAAACGTTTGTTCGTTGGTTAAAACTTCACCATGCAACTGCGTGGGCCGTGCACTTGACCGCCGGCCCATGTAACACTGGCCGGGTCAACAAGTTCAAATTCGGGAATGCGTTCGAGCCACGTCTGCAATGCAATGCGCACTTCTAAACGTGCAAGGTTGCTGCCTGCACAGCGGTGAATACCTGAACCAAACGCAACATGGCGATTGTGTTCGCGATCCAGAATCACTTCGTCTGGGTTCTCAAACTGACGCGGGTCACGATTGGCTGCCGGGAATGCCATCAGCACCCTGTCGCCGGCTTTCATTGGGCATCCCTGAAACTCGATATCGCGATCAACAATGCGAGCCATAGTTACCGGTGCATACACACGCAACAGTTCTTCAATGGCAGTTGGCCACAGGTCATCATTTTCGCGCAATTGCTTACGGTGTTCTGGGTGTTGGGCCATGTGCCACATAACAGAACCAATTGCCGACCATGTGGTGTCAATTCCTGCAACGAGCATCAGGTTGCACACGCCAAGCACGTACTCAATAGGGACTTTCTTGCCTTCAACTTCAGTGTTCAATAATTCGGTAATCAAATCGTTGTCGCGTGGGTTCTTCTTACGGTCTTCAACTTGAGCCAAAAAGAATTCAATAATCGATTGTCGACTGCGCTTGCGTCGCTCTAAATCGTGCATATTTTCTAATACACCACGCACCCAATCGGTGAACTCTTCTTCCATGTCAAATGGAACTCCAAGCATCGTCGAAATTACGCGCACAGGAATGTGCTGCGCGTAGTCGGCAGCAGCGTCGGCTGTCCCTTTGTCAATGAACTCATCAATTAATGCATTGCACAAGTCTTTAGTTCCTTGTTCGTACTTCGCTACTGCTTGCGGAGCGAACACTGGAAGAATCAATCGTCGATGCCAATGGTGATCTGGTGGATCCGAAGTAATTGGAGGTGCAGCAACGCCGCCGTAAGCGCCTTCTGCCTGACCAGGAGGTGGAGGCATGACCAAAATGCCACGCGAAGTAAACACTTCGTACTCTTGCGCCAGTGCAACAACATCTTCGTACCGTGTTGGCAGCCATGAACCCTGGTAGCGATCGGTATGCGCGATTGGGCATTCGGATTCACGAATCTCGCTGTATCCCGGATACGGGTTGGCAATAAAGCTCGGTTCGAAAATGTCGTAGTCCGTAAGCAGACTCTCAACTGGCTTGCGTGTGTCGGTCATAACGAACCCCCCAGGTTCACTATTCGCTAATAATAATTGCTCGCTCCGGGCAATTTGCCTCGGCACGACGCGCTTTTCCTTCAAGCTCTGCAGGAATATCACCAGCAATCAACACAGTTGCGTTGCCCAATTCGTCGCTACCAAAAACTTCTGGCGCTGCAATGGCACACATTTGATGACCGTGGCATGAACCCATATCTACAGAAACTCTCATACCCACAGACTAACGATCGCGCCTTTGGCGCGTGGTGTCGGAGATCAGCTGACGACGAAGGTCGTATGCATTCCTGCGGCGTAGTGGCCGGGAAGGTTGCATACCAACTGGTAATTACCTGGCTCCAATGTGAGCACCAGCAACTCCGTTGTTCCTTGCTTAAATTCGCCAATTTCATCAATGACTTCAAGGCCAGGCGATGGTTCAGCGAAGTGATCGCCATCAAGCGTGATCATGCCGTCTGCGATATCGGTCTTAACAACGAGGAACTCATGGCCAATGGTGCCCTTGTTAGAGATAGTGAATTTAACTTCCCCTGTAGTTGCCTTGTTAGGCGAGACTGACACTTTCCATTCTTGAAGAGTTCCGCTTATGAAGTTTCCTTCGTTCGCACCAGCAGCAACTGCTTGTTCTCCACCAGCACCAGCTGCAGCTGCGTCTTGTTCTGCATCTGCATGGGTACCAGATGCATCATTGGCATCTGCTGCACAACCCATAGTCATGGTCGACAAAATTGCGGTTACACCAAGTACTCGAACGATTGACTTCTTCATACATTCTCCCTTTTTTGACTTGGATAGAAATTTACCAATTATTCACTGCACCTTTACTCATTGACTCTGCTTTTACAAGGATTAGGGGCAACTGTCACGAAACCGTAACGAAGTAGTCTGCATTCGTGCCCTCGATTGACTCCATGATCGCCTTCGCGATTGCATCCTTGGCGCTTCTCGTTATCCCTGGCCCAGCAGTGCTGTACGTCATCAATCGCAGTATTTCCGATGGTCGAAGCACGGCACTTGCTGCTGTTGCGGGATTAGAGATCGGCAACTTCATGCATGTCGTTGCCGCAACGCTTGGGCTCTCCGCGGTGATTGCCGCATCTGCTGCAGCCTTTGGCGTAGTGAAATGGATTGGTGCTGGCTATCTGATCTACACCGGAATTCGAACACTGTCTCGCAAACCCGCAACATTCAATCAAGAGCAAAAGTCGCTATCACGACGCAAAAGTTTTACGCAAGGAATTGTTGTCAATACGTTCAACCCAAAAGTCGCATTGTTCTTTCTGTCGTTTCTTCCTCAGTTCATTGACACGGAAAAAGGTTCAACGGCTTTGCAGTCACTCGTTCTCGGATCAATCTTTGTACTTTTAGGTATGTGTTCCGACGGACTGTATGCAATTCTTGCGAGCGCATTGCGTGGCCCGCTACTTCGAGGTAAATCTCTTCCATTCGTACAGCGATACGTTGCTGGAAGCGTGTTCGTACTACTTGGTGTAATCGCAGCTTCAACAAAAAGGTCGTAACCATGAGCTACCAGATAATCAAACAGCGTTTAGACGCAGGCGAAGTCATCATTCTTGACGGAGCAACAGGAACTGAACTGCAGCGTCGTGGCGTGGAAATGAGCCCAGAAGCATGGTGTGGCCCCGCAACATTGAACAATGGCGAACTGCTTACACAAATTCACCTCGACTACATTCATGCAGGTAGCGACGTCATCACCACTAATACCTATGCAGCTAACTCCATGATGCTCACTCCTGCTGGTTACGGAGACAAGGTAAAAGACATTGTGAAAACTGCAGTCGACGCTGCACTTCGAGCGCGTGACAAGGCTCCTGATGGTCGCAATGTTGTAGTTGGAGGCTCGCTTTCGCACATGGTTCCCCACATTGCAGGAACTGACTTGGTTGACCCCGATCGCACTCCTCCACCAGCACAAATGGCTGAATCGTTTCACGAACTTGCGCAGTTACTGAAGGCCGGTGGAGTCGATCACATCATGCTCGAAATGATGTACGAAGAGAACAGAACCCCACTTGCACTTGCAGCAGCGCAAGCAACTGGACTGCCCGTATGGTTCGGACTTTCAGCACGACGTAGCGATGCAGGAAACATCATCAGCTTCAATCTCGCCGAAGAATCTCCGCTTGAAACCATCATCAATTTCATTCCAGAGACAGGTATCGATGTGGTCAATGTGATGCACACGCAACCTCAAGCGGTGAGTGACACCATCGAAATGGTGCGCAAGCGGTTTACTGGCCCAATCGGTGTTTACCCTGACAGTGGATATTTTGAAATGCCCGATTGGAACTTCACCGAAGTGATTCCTGCCTCAAAACTTGAAGAGTTTTACGGCGAGTGGGTAGCCAAAGGCGTTCAACTGATTGGTGGCTGCTGTGGTCTCACCATCGAACATATTCAAGCTGCACAACGCGTTAAGACTGCTGCGAAGTAACCACTCGCCGAAACGTCAAGTTAATGCGAGGACCAACTTTGGTCTTTGTCTTTGCTATTTGATGAACCCAGCAGTGCTGCGATAACCCCGACATCACGAGCAACGAACCGTCTTCCAAGTCAACACGCACGGTTTCACCAGAATCTTTA
>CAITUB010000041.1 GCA_903895515.1 uncultured Acidimicrobium sp.
CTTGAATGCGCTCACGTTGTTGCGTGGATCGCACGTGAAGCACCAAAGATGCAGGGTAAGACAGTGCTCATGAATCTGTCTGGACGAGGCGACAAAGATGTTGCCCAAATGATGGACATACTGGGCTAACTGATGGCCATTTTGCATACGGGAAAACTGGAGAGTCACTTACGTGGGCGCCGAGATGCGGGACGTAAATTGCTCGTTCCCTACATCACTGGTGGATATTTAGGTTGGACCGATGCAGTTCGTGCTGCTGCCGCAAATGGCGCCGATGCAATCGAAATTGGCATTCCATTTTCCGACCCGGTGATGGACGGACCGATGATTCAGCTGGCCTCGGAACAGGCGCTCGAACGAGGGGCCACGCCACTGTCAATTTTGCAAGAATTACGAACGATCGATATTGAAATTCCAATTGCTGTGATGTGCTACTACAACACAGTGCATTCGGCTGGCAATGAACGTTTTGCTCACTCGTTGGCAGAGGCCGGAGTGTGCGCCGCAATCGTTCCCGATCTTCCGCTGGAAGAAGCAACAGATTGGTGCATTGCGGCCGATGGTGCGGGTATTGAAACGGTCATGCTTGCAGCACCAACTGCTCCAGAAGAAAGACTTCCGCGGATATTGCAGCGATGCAATGGCTTTGTGTATGCAGTAGGTCTGCTTGGCGTAACGGGCGAGCGAGATGAATTGGCGAGCACAGCAACAAAGCTTGCGGCTCGGTTGAAGGCGTTAACAGACATTCCCGTGCTTATTGGCGTTGGTGTTTCTAATGCCGAACAGGCGGTGGAAGCATCCGTGGTTGCGGATGGAGTGGTGATGGGAGCCTCGGTGATGCGCCGTTTGATTGAGCATGACGCAGACGCGGTTGGCGAATACGTTGGGGAAGTTCGCAAGGCTCTCGACGCATCATCACAAGTGAAGTAAGTTCGTCACATGTTGAAGGAAGGGTCTGTCGCTCCGGCTATCGAGTTGCTGGATCAGAACGGAAAAAAACTCTCGCTCAAGAAATATGCAAAGCGCAAGGTGCTGGTCTATTTCTACCCCAAAGCAGACACGCCGGGTTGTACGCAACAGTCATGCGGCTTGCGAGATATTGCTGATCAGATTGGTCGCACAGCGATCATTGGAATAAGCTCGGACTTACCGGCAAAACAATTGAAATTTGATGAGAAATACGAATTGGGTTTTCCTTTGTTGTCAGACGCTGACAACAAAGTCGCCAAGGCATACAAAGTTTGGAAGAAGAAGTCGATGTATGGTCGTGAATATATGGGCATCGAACGTTCAGCATTTCTCATTGGTGCTGACGGCATCATCTTGCATGCGTGGTACAAGATCTCTCCGAAAGATACGCCCGTAAAATTACTGGAAGCCTTAGGCAAGTAATGACGTTTCCAAAGCCAACAGATTTAATCGCTCATCGCGATCCATTTATTTTTGTTGACGAAATCACGGAGTTAACACCGGGTGTTTCAGCCTCAACCACTTGGAAATTGACTGGGAGCGAATGGTTTTTTGCAGGGCACTTTCCAGGACGGCCTACGTTGCCAGGAGTATTGATGTGTGAAGCCATTGCACAAACCGGTGCACTCGCAATAGTGAGTGATCCGAAGTTCGCGGGCAAGCTTCCATTGTTTGGTGGCCTAGATGGAGCGCGATTCAGGCGTCAAGTGGTTCCTGGTGACACGCTTGAAATCTCGGCCAACATCGGACGTATGTCGGCGCGTGCTGGCAAGGGCACCGGAGTTGCAAAAGTGAATGGTGAGATCGCCTGTGAATGCGAATTGTTATTCGTAGTAGTTGACGCGTGAGCTATTTGTAAGGCGAAATAATCACGGAGCCGTTGTGGCCGCCGAAACCGAAGTTGTTTGAAATAGTTGGTCCTGGTTCCCATGGGCGAGCCGATCCCGTAACAACATCAATGTTCATGTCTTCACTTATTGATTGTGTTCCTGCAGTCGGTGGAATCAACTTCTTTTCCATGCTCAGCAACACTGCAGCGGCTTCCAATGCTCCCGCAGCACCGAGCGGGTGTCCGGTTACTCCCTTGATAGACACAACCGGAACAGTGCTCTTTCCAAACACTGTCTCAATCGCTTGAGCCTCGGCAGCATCATTGAGTGGAGTACTGGTGCCGTGAGCATTGATTTGTTTAATGTCACTGGGCTGTAGGCCTGCATCTTCAAGCGCCATTTGCATGCAACGAGTCGCCCCGACGCCACCAGGTGATGGAGCAGTGATGTGATGTGCGTCAGCGTTGCTTGCCGCACCAACAATTTCAGCGATGATGGTTGCACCACGGGCAATGGCCAAGTCCATGCGTTCAAGCACAAACACGGCTGCACCTTCGCCCATGATGAATCCGTCCCGCGTTGCATCGAATGGCTTGCTGACCAGCGTGCTGGATAATGCAGTCATGTTGCTAAAACCCGCGAGGGCAGTAATGGTGGCCGCACTTTCGGCACCGCCCGTCACAACCGCATCGCAACGACCCCACGCAATCAGTCGTGCTGCATTGCCAATTGCGTGTGTGGCAGCAGCGCACGCCGTACAAATGGTTTCAGCAGGACCTTGAAATCCGTAGCGCATAGAAATTGCTGCGCCAGATGCGTTCGACATCATCATGGGAACGAGGAAAGGCGAAACGCGACGCTCTCCCTTTTCTACTCGCGTGATGACGTTTTCTTCGAGCGTGCGCAGACCGCCGATGCCCGTTCCAAAGATTGTTCCAATCCGTGCGTGGTCGTAAGGCAAATCGCCAGACTGTGCAATTGCTTCGCCAGCCGCGGCTAACGCAAACTGTTCGCAACGATCAGATCGACGCGCATCTTTCGGATTATCGAAATAGGGAAGTGGATCCCAATTTTCGATTTCAATCGATTTGGCTCCGGTGAATCCAGGTCCAAGTAGACCCGCCCAGAAGGCTTCTTTACCAATACCGCAAGGTGCGACCACTCCGTAACCGGTAATGGCAATGCGGTGTCCTGCTCCTTGCATGCGTTGCGAGGTTGCCGGGGCTTATTTGACTTTTGAAGTGACGAGCGCGAAGGCTTTGCCGACAGTGTCAACACCTTCGAGATCGGACTCAGGTACTTCGATGCCGAATTCTTCTTCAAGTGCCATAACCAACTCGACGAGGTCGAGGCTGTCTGCATCAAGGTCATCGCCGAAACTTGCTTCTGGAGTGATCTTCGAAGCGTCTACTGACAACACCTCTACTGCACACTTGGTGAAACGTACAAACAATTCCTGGCTCATGATTTTCTCCTTGGTTTTCGTTGCGCAAACAGAGTACTACGCGGACAATGTGAAAGGGCTTAATGGCCCATGCCAAGCCCGCCATCAACGGGTATTACAGCACCCGTTATGTAGGCAGCAGCAGGGCTTGCCAGAAATGTCACAACGCCTGCAATCTCATCCACGGTTCCGGTACGACCAAGCGGAACTGCCGATGCAAGTTCCTCAAGGCGTTTTTCGCCCAAGGCTGCAGTCATATCGGTATCGATCGGACCAGGTGCGACAACGTTGACGGTGATGGAACGTGAACCCAATTCGCGGGCCAGTGAACGTGCGAGGCCAACGAGGCCCGCTTTACTTGCAGAATAATTCGCTTGACCAGCAGAGCCCAGCAGAGCCACAACGCTTGACATCAAGATGATGCGTCCTGAACGAGCGCGGAGCATGCCTTGCGTTGCGCGCTTGCACACTCGATACGCGGCGGTGAGGTTGGCATCAATTACTGACGCGAAATCATCTTCACCCATGCGCAAGAGCAGACCATCACGCGTTATGCCTGCATTTGAAACGAGTACTTGAACAGGTCCGAATTGTTCTTCAATGGCTTTGAACGCATTGTCGACATCGTCATTGTTCGTTACGTCGCACTTCACTGCGAAGAATTCGCCAGGTGGTGGCGATGAGTTGTAGGTGACGGCAACGTGGTCGCCGAGAGCAGCGAAATGGCGCGCGCACGCCAGACCAATTCCACGAGATCCTCCAGTTATGAGAACAACTCGTGGTGATACAGGAGCGTTTGTCATGCTCGAAGTCCCTTTCCGTTCCAGCGCAATACCGCACTTGCTGCCGTCATTCCCGCACCAAATCCGACCACTAACACCAAGTCTCCCTCGCGCAAAGTGCGTCCACTCATTGGGCCACCATTAGCGGCATCGAAAAGCGCAAGTGGTATAGAAGCTGATGACGTGTTTCCTGTCTCGTGCAGAACCGTACTGGTGCGTTCCATTGGAATGCCGAGTCTGTCGCACGCTGCACTGATGATTCGTGTGTTCGCCTGATGAGGAACGATGAGTGCAATGTCATCTGCGGTTACTCCAGCAATCTGCATTGACTTTTGAGCAGAATCGACCATGATGCGCACCGCACGGCGAAACACTTCCTTGCCATCCATATGAATGTTGCCGCCGATTTCGGCATACAACAATTCTTCTGCAGAACCATCAGCATCTAAATCCCAACCGAGCAATTGGGTTGGGCCAGTAGTTGCTTCGATCACTGCGGCACCAGAACCGTCGGCGAACAAAATTGCCGTATTGCGGTCGGTCCAGTCAGTGATGCGCGACAACGTGTCGGTTCCAATAAGCAGAACTTTCTTTGACCCCATGGCGATCAGTCCGTGAGCAACGACCAGTCCGTACACAAAGCCAGAACACGCTGCATTGATGTCGAACGCTCCACACTTCAGACCAAGTAGATGCTGGACAGTTGCAGATGTGGCGGGTACTTGACGGTCGGGTGTTGTCGTGGACAGCACGAGCGCGTCTATTTGATCGGCAGAAACTCCAGCCATTTCCATTGCGATTCGTCCGCTCTCGACGGAAAGGTCAGCAGTGCTCCCGCCAATGTGTCGACGATGGATGCCCGTACGTTCACGAATCCACTCATCAGAAGTCTCCATGGTTTTCGATAAGTCATCGTTCGTCACAACCTTGGAGGGCAGTGCCGTTCCCCAGCCGGTAATGACGCCACCAATGGCGTGAGCGGGAATAGTTGGCATGCGAATGAACCTTAGTGAGTTCGCAACCAAGCGATTGGTTGATGAGCAGTGACGCGTTCTCCGTCTACAGCAATGAAGTTCTGCAAGATTCCTGAAAATGGCGAACGAACTTCTGAATCGCCGACGTGACCGATGATCTGGCCAACAACGATTCTGGTGTTGTTGGCAATAAACGCATCTTTTGTAAATAGACCGGCTGCTGGCGACACCACCATGCGCTCAACTGCAAAGAGGTGTTCGCCTTCGTGAACAGATCCGGGAGGCAGGGCAGCGGTTGGTTGAAGTGCGGCTAGCCATTCGATCAATTTGTCGAGATCATCTGGAGTCGCAACGCTGATCGATTTAGAGCCTTCAATCGTTCGCTTAGCCATACCTGTGAGTACGCCACCAGGTCCAAGTTCGATGAAGCCAACTATTCCTGCCTCGGCCATGGTGAGAAGGCAGTGCTTCCAGCGCACTGGAGAGGAAAGTTGGGCAGACAACAGCGTCGACCATTCCTCGCCATTGTCATGGGCGCGCGCATCCACGTTGCTGACAACCGGAACATCGATATTGCGAGGTTTAGCAAGTGCAATTGCTTCGCGCAATCGCTCTCGTGCACTCGTCATATATGGCGTATGAAAAGCACCTGAAACTGGAAGTGCCATCACGCGTTTTGCACCAAGTGCCTTTGCCTGTTCGCTCGCTTTTGCAACACCTTCTACCGAACCAGCAATAACGATCTGACCAGGAGCATTGAAGTTGGCAACCCACACATCGCTGTCGGCGAGTCGACAGGCTGTTTCAACTTCATCATCATCGAGTCCAAGAACTGCTGCCATCGTTCCAGGTGATTCATTTCCTGCATCGTGCATGGCGTCTGCTCTAGCAACAACAAGACGAATACCTTCATCGAAACCAAGTGCGCCGGTTGCTGCAAGCGCTGTGTACTCGCCAAGGCTGTGACCTGCGCACAGGCTCGGTTCGATGCCGAGTCGCTCTACGGCATCAAGCACCATGAGCGACGACACAAAGGTGGTGAGCTGAGCGTTGCGTGTGTCCTTTAATTCTTCTGCGTCGGCATCTAAGAGGAGCCGACCGACGTCGCGACCCGAAATATCGGAGGCTTCTGTCACGAGTTCCCAGCTGTCATGGCCCAACCATGGCTGGCCCATACCGGGGCGCTGTGAACCCTGACCTGGAAAGGTGAACGCAAGCATCTCGGGGACAAGCGTAGAACTTCCAAGGGCTCGGTACGCTGTTTCCCACTTCACTCAAGCCCGAGTGGCGGAACGGCAGACGCGACGGACTCAAAATCCGTTATTCGAAAGGGTGTGTGGGTTCAACTCCCACCTCGGGCACCAACATGGACACTCCTACACTCGCTGATGTGAACATTCGCGGAGTTGCTCAGAGGCTCATTGAAAAGCGGCTTCGCCGAAATTCTGAGAACTTGAAGCAACTGCAAATCGAGCTCACGTTATTGGATGAACAGCTTGCTGCTTTGAGTGATGATGCCAACGATAAAGAGATGCGAAGTTTGGTGTCTGAAACGCCACTGGCATTGCACGAATTCCGAGATGCGCAAAAACACGTTGATGCGTTGCAAGATCAACGTAATTTTTTGGTGCGTGCAATAGCTGAGCAGAAGCAAAGCCAAGATGACCTCTTGGACAAACTGGGGAGCAACTAATGACAAACGTCATTCGAATTGTCGTTGCCGAAGATGAAGCAATTATTCGTTTAGACCTTGTTGAAACATTGCAAGAAGAGGGCTACAACGTCGTAGCCGATACCGGACGCGGCGACACGGCTATCGATCTCGTGCGTGAACACAAGCCCGATGTAGCAATATTCGATATCAAGATGCCCGGCCTTGATGGTTTGGAAGCAGCTCGAGTGGTGTCTGCTGAAAAGATTTGTCCAGTAGTGATGTTGACAGCATTCAGCCAGCGCGAAGTTATCGAGCAAGCGCGCGATGCCGGGGCATTGGCCTATCTCGTGAAGCCCTTTCAGAAAACTGATTTGGTTCCTGCTATCGAACTTGCTATCGGACGGTTTTCCGAAATGAAATTGCTGAGTGGTGAGCGAGACGCCCTTGATGAACAGTTGCAACTGCGAAAAGTACTTGACCGTGCAAAGGGAATACTCATTGACTCCTTCTCCATGACCGAACAGGCAGCCTTCGATTTCCTTCAAAAAGGTGCCATGTCTACACGGTCACGAATGAAAGATGTCGCGCAACGAGTGATTGACGGCGAACTCACTCCCAATTCGTGATATTCATAACGCTATGAAATTGATGGCGCTTGACGGCAACTCTTTGGCTTATCGCGCCTTTTTCGCGCTACCAACGGACATGGCCACAGCAAGTGGCCAAGTAACGAATTCGGTGTATGGCTTTTGCACCATGTTGAACACATTGGTGAAGGACCATAAGCCTGACGGTGTCATCGTGGTGTTTGACAGACGTGAGAAGACGTTTCGTCACGAAGCAGTTCCTGAATACAAGGCGCAACGCGAACAGCAGCCCGATATTTTGTATCAACAGTTAGACATCATTAAAGAGTTGCTTGTGTCCTTTGGAATTCCTGTTATCGACGCAGCTGGTTTCGAAGGCGATGATCTCATTGCCACAATCGCTACTCAGGCCGAAGATCAAGGCGCAGAACTCATTGTGGTCACCGGTGATCGCGATGCCTATCAGCTCGTGAAGGATCCTCTCATTCGCGTGTTGTACAACAAGCGGGGCGTTAGTGATTACGCGTTGTACGACGAGACGGGAATTTTCGAACGCACCGGAGTAACGCCAAATCAGTATCCCGACTATGCGGCTTTGCGCGGAGACCCAAGTGACAACTTGGAGGGCGTTCCTGGAGTTGGCGAGAAGACGGCCGCAAAACTCATCAATCAGTACGGCTCACTTGAATTGATCTTTGACGCAGCAGATGCGCAAACTCCCAAGTTGAAGGAATCACTTCACGCCAGTCGCGAGCGAGTTACACGCAACGCCAAAATCATGGTGCTCAGGCGAGATGCACCTATTGGCATCAATGTGCTGGAATCAGTTCCAAAGCCAAATTTGGCTGCTCTACAAAAGTGGTTTGAGACATTGGAATTCAAGTCAATGCTCGCTCGTACCAAAGATGCATTCGGTCGGTTCATCACTGAAGATTCAGGGCAGTCAGTTGGGCAGATAGTTGAACCAACTTCAACAGCTCTAGAGGTTGTCACAGCTATTGCTAAAAACGCGGGCGAAGCAGTTGTCGCTTTAGATGCTGCAGATGGAGACTACGGAATTGTTCTTGCTCCTGGTTGGCTGAATGAAGACCAACGAGTGCTTGATGGCATCGCAATTGTGGTTGATCCAATTCAGAACAGTGCAGTGTGGATTCAGGCGTCAATCGTTGAGGACAAGGCGATACTTGCGAAATTTGCGCACTCCTCATGTATTTCAGGTCATCATGTAAAGCCGATGCTGCGGTGGTTTCTTGATCGCAACGTTGACATTGCAAAAATAGGGTTTGATACAGCAATTGCCGCATACCTGCTTGAACCTGCGCAGTCAAAGTTAGAAGTGCACGAAGTCCTTGCTCGATATACAGAAGATCGAATCGCAGCAAGTTCGGAAGATTCAACTAGCGAAGGTCAATTAAGTTTCGACGCTCAGGTGTCGAATACTTCAACAGATGCATCCAACGTTGCAATTGCTGTTGCACGGGTCATTCCAGCATTGTCTCGAGAAATTGGTAGTCAGGGCGTAGGCGAATTGTTTAACGATGTCGAACTGCCGCTCGTTCGAGTGCTGGCAAAGATGGAACATGTTGGCGTGCTTGTTGATAAACATCAGTTGACCACGATCAACGATCATCTTGTGCGTGAGACAAAGCGTTTGACTGTTGTGCTGCATGAACTGGCGGGGAAGTCGTTCAATCTCAATTCGCCTACGCAGCTTCGCCAGATTCTGTACGAGGATAAAAAGCTATCTCCTGGAAAGAAAACAAAGACCGGTTTCAGTACAGATGCCGCAACGCTCGAGAAAATTCGAGATCAGTGGCCTGAATTTATTGATCAGTTATTGGAGTACCGCGAATTCGAGAAGCTTCGCGGTACCTATGGTCAAGGATTGTTGGATGCGATTCAGACCGACGGTCGCATTCATGCAACGTTTAATCAAATGGTCGCACGCACGGGAAGATTGAGTAGCGACGCGCCGAACCTGCACAACATTCCAATTCGCTCCGAAGAGGGAAAAGTGTTTCGCACCGCATTTGTGCCGCGCGATGGTTGCCTGTTCATGGTTGCGGACTACAACCAAATTGAGCTCCGTTGCATAGCTCACCTAGCCAATGACCCCGGCTTGATCGATGCGTTTACTCGCGGCGTTGACATCCACAGTGCTACCGCAGCGCGTGTGTTCGGTGTTGAGACTGCAAGTGTCACTTCGGACTTGCGGTCACAAGCGAAGATGATTTCGTATGGTCTTGCATATGGAATGGAAGCATTTGGACTGAGCCAACGGCTTGGCGTTGGAGTAGGTGAAGCAAGTGAAATTCTTGATGCATATTTTGCAGCGTTCCCGAATGTGAAGCAATACATGGATGACACTATTGAGGAAGCCCGAACAAAGGGTTATACCGAAACGTTGTTCGGTCGACGTCGGCAAATACCCGAGCTGAATAATCCGAATTTCCGAATTCGCCAAGCAGGCGAGCGTCAAGCGATGAACGCGGGCATTCAAGGTCTGGCTGCGGATATTTTCAAGATTGCACTAGTTCGCATCGATGCTGCAATTGATAAAGCGAAGTTGCAAAGCACAGTCATTTTGCAAGTGCACGACGAAGTAATTGTCGAGTGCCCAGTTGCGGAGCGAGACAAAGTGAATGAGCTTGTTCTTTACGAGATGAAGAATGCTGCAGCGTTGAAAGTGCCGCTTGAAGTAAACGCTGCCTGGGGAGACAGTTGGGCGTCGGCAAAGGCGTAACGACATGACTAGTCGGGAACATTGGTTTGAAGATTTGGCCAGTCATATGAAGGCCGCATACTTGAGGTATTCCTTTACAAAGGGAACTGTTCAAGAAGTTGAATTCATTCTCGAGTCCACTGGCGCGGTTGCAGGAAACTCATTCATCGATGTGGGTTGCGGGCCGGGACGCCACAGTTTGGAACTCGCACGCAGAGGTATGTGTGTTTACGGAATAGATGTAAGTCAAGATTTCATTGACATCGCTCAGCATCAAGCCAATAAAGAATCGCTGACAGATGTAGAATTTTCGCGGGTTGATGCTCGTGCGTTGCAGAGTGAATTTGCGCTGCACTCGAAATTCAACTTCGCCATCTGCTTATGTCAGGGTGCCTTTGGCTTAATGGTCGATGATCGACAAGATGTAGAACTCTTGAAGGGAATACGTAA
>CAITUB010000042.1 GCA_903895515.1 uncultured Acidimicrobium sp.
CCGCCGTCTACAGCAACTACCCCACGAACAAGTTCTGGGTGCATGTGTGCAAGTTCGATAACCACGTTGCCACCCCACGACTGACCAGCTACTACCGGATGCTCAAATCCCTCAGATGCCAAAATGCGCAGTAGCTCGGCAACATCGTTTGTCACCGACACCATGTCGTAGCCCTCATCCGGCTTTTCGCTCAGTCCGTGACCCCTTAAGTCCACTGCCTTCACTACATGACCAAGTTTGACTAACTCAAGAGCAGCCCCTTCCCACAGAAGCGCATTTGATGCAAGTCCATGAACCAGTAACAAGGGAGTCTGGTTTTGGATATGTTTTGGCGACCAAGTCAATACTCGAAGTTGTAGGCCGTTACCAGTTTCCACCAATTCACTTGTTGGCAAAACAGCGTTCACACACTCACACTATGCTCCGTGTTCATGGCACTTAATGTTTTGCTCATTACTTTGGACCAATTTCGCGGTGACTGCCTCTCAAGTGCAGGCCACCCTGTCGTAAAAACTCCAAATCTTGATCGCTTAGCGCGCGAAGGCGTGCGATTGAGCAATCATTTCAGTCAAAGTGCCCCGTGCAGCCCAGGTCGAGCAAGTTTGTATACGGGCATGTATCAGATGAATCATCGCATTGTTGCAAACGGGACTCCTCACAACAGCAGGTTCGACAATGTTGCGCTACTTGCTCAACGAGCAGGCTATTCACCAAAGTTATTTGGATACACAGATCAGGCAGTCGACCCACGTGACACCACTGGCCCGGATGATCCTCGATTGTTTACGTATGAGGCAGTTTTACGTGGTTTCGAATGCTTGCTGCCAATGGGCACGCCATTTACGAAGTGGAATGAATTTCTTCGCGAAAACGGAGTAGACGTCGATATCAATGATCTGGACGATATTGCAATTGAGTCAACCCTTCCAGCAGAACTTGGCATGTCTGCGTTTTTAACCAATCATCTATGTGATTGGATCCAAAATCAAAGTGATGGATGGTTTGCACACGCAAGCTTCCTTCGCCCTCATCCGCCGTATGCAGCAGCTGGAAAATGGTCAACGGAGTACGACCCAACAACGATTGAACTCCCTATCGAACCATCCTCAGACCGACACCCATTTCATGATCTGTGTTTGCAAGTTCCAGAGGCGAAAGCCCCACAGGAAGACGCAGAAAAACGCGAGATGAAGGCGCAGTATTACGGCATGATTAGCGACGTCGACGAGCAACTTGGAAGGGTGTGGGACACTCTCGAAGAACGCGGAATGTGGGACAACACCGTCATCATCGTGACTGCAGATCATGGCGAGCAATTAGGAGATCACGGCCTGAAAGAAAAACTCGGCTTCTTTCCACAGAGTTATCACATTGTGGGAATTGTGCGCGATCCGAGTCATCCTGAAACACATGGGACGACAGTTACAAAATTCACTGAAAACATTGATATCTTTCCCACCATTGCAGAAGCTTTAGGCCAGCCAGTTCCCGTTCAGTGCGACGGGTTTCCACTCACGCCACTTCTTGAGGGAAATGAACCTAAATCTTGGCGCACTGCTGCAACTTGGGAGTATGACTGGAGATTCGTTCTCATTCGCCATTCCACGCGCGATTGGCCATGGGATCGTCGACTAGAGCAATTCAATTTGACAACACGTTTTTATGGAGACAAAGCGTATGTTCAGTTTGGCGATGGGTCGTGGCTTGCCTTCGACACAGCCGCGGACGAAACATGGAGAACTCCCCTAACCGACACGGATGCTATTTTAAAGATGACCCAAGACATGTTGGTCTGGAGAACCTCAAACCTCAGTCGCGAACTTTCAGGTTTTCTTGTTGAAGACGGTGGCATTGGCGAATGGCCTGCTGGCGTTACATGGCGTAACTGATTTCACGCCTCTAATCCGACCTCGAGCAATTAGCGCCAATTACTATCTAATAGTCCACTGAGCCGACCCCCTGTTGGCCTTGCACAGAAAGCCCCCTCACATGCTTGCTGCACTCGCTCGTTTTAGCGTTCGTCATCGCCGAATCATGGTGTTCGGAATCTGGATTCCTCTCCTTGTCATCGTTGGCATGCTTTCCGGGAAAATGGGCAGCGACTTCAGCACCCAATTCGAACTTCCAAAAAGCGAAGCCAACGATGTTCAGAAACTGCTTGAGGCAAGTAGCCCGAACAAAGCCGGTTTCTCCGGTGACATTGTTTTCTCGTCGCCAAATGGTGTCAACTCCGATGACGTAGTTGCAGCGCTCACGCCTTTTTTTGACAACGTTGAATCACTTCCTGGCGTAACCGTTGTTTCACCATTCAGCGAAACTGCACAGGGTCAAATCAACCAGGCAGGCACAACTGGCTTTGCTTCTCTCGATGTTTCCCTTCGTTCCCAGTCCGAAATCATGTCGCTATCCACGCAAATTCAAGACATGGGTAAAGCCGTTCATATTGATGGTCTGAAATTGGAATACGGCGGAAACGTCTTTGCCGGTTTTGAAATGCCAGCCTCCGAAATTTACGGATTACTCGCTGCAATGATCATTTTGGTTCTTGCATTTGGTTCTGTGCTTGCAATGGGTCTGCCGATTGGCACCGCACTCATTGGTCTTGGAGTGGGCTCATCGCTTGCCATCATCTTGAGCCACGTTGTACCGATGCCTGACTTCACCACATCACTTGTTGCCATGATTGGCCTAGGCGTCGGTATTGACTATGCACTGTTCATCGTGACTCGCTACCGCGAAGGTTTAGCCGAAGGACTCACCGTAGAAGAAGCGGTGGTCGATGCCGTAGACACTTCGGGTCGTGCAGTCATATTCGCGGGCATCACCGTCATCATCTCGCTCCTCGGATTGTTCGTCATGGGACTTGCATTTGCTCGTGGACTCGCCATTGGCGCAGTTGTCGGCGTGCTCATCATGATGCTCGCAAGCATCACACTGTTGCCTTCGCTTCTCGCAATGGCAAAGCATCGCATTGGCGTGACCACCTGGGCGGCACTCATTTCACTCGTTGCCTTCATTGTTTCTGCATTGCTTGCGGTAATTACCGAAACACCAACGTTCGCACTCATTGGCGTGATTGCAGTTGTTGTCATCACCGCACTCAGTTTTGCAATCAAGCCACTTCGACGCCATATTCCACGTAAAACGCCAAAGGCGAAAGAGCTCACCTTCTGGTATCGCTGGAGTCGCTTTATTCAACGTCGCCCATGGACCGCAGCGCTCAGCGCAACAGCAATTTTGCTTGTTCTCGCTGCGCCACTCGCCTCAATTCGCCTGGGTTTTGGTGACAATGGAAATGCACCGGAGTCCACCACCGTTCGCCGCGCGTACGACATGTTGGCTGAAGGTTTCGGACCTGGATTCAACGGGCCACTCTTTATTACCGTGCAAGGCGATGCAGCAAAAACTCCAGAAGCATTGCAAACTTTTGTCGACACGTTGAATGCCACCGAAGGTGTTGCATTTGCACAAGGCATGCCGGCTTCGCAAGACGGAAGTCTTTCGCTCGTCATGGCTTACCCAACCACCTCCCCGCAAGACGTAAAGACTGAAGAACTGATTCGCAACTTGCGCTCAAACGTCATTCCACAAACTGGTGTTGAAGCAAAAGTTGGAGGCTTCACTGCTGCAGGCGTGGACTTCGCAGACTCCATCGGCAGTCGTATGCCGTACCTGTTCCTTGGCGTTCTTTCGCTTTCATTCCTGTTGCTCATGGCTGTATTCCGCAGTTTGCTCGTTCCATTGAAGGCAGTCATCATGAACTTGCTTTCCATTGGTGCTGCTTACGGTGTACTTGTCGCCATCTTCCAATGGGGCTGGGGAA
>CAITUB010000043.1 GCA_903895515.1 uncultured Acidimicrobium sp.
AGTCGTCCACGGAGTTTTGATTCAGATCGTCCGTCGCGTCCGCGCAGTGGTGATGATCGTTCTGCCGGCCGCGGCCGTCCGTCAGCTGGTCGTCCAAGTTCGGGCCGCCCGTCGTCTGGTCGTCCATCAGCTGGTGGCAGGTTTGCAGATCGCGATTCGCGTCCAAGTCGTCCTCGTGGCGATGACGACCGTCCAAGTCGTCCTCGCAGTTTTGATTCAGATCGTCCGTCGCGTCCGCGCAGCGGTGATGATCGTCCACCAACACGTGGTCGTTTCGGTGATCGCCCAGATCGTCCGTCGCGTCCGCGTAGTGATGATGATCGTCCA
This sequence comes from uncultured Acidimicrobium sp., assembly GCA_903895515.1. GTDB lineage: Bacteria > Actinomycetota > Acidimicrobiia > Acidimicrobiales > Ilumatobacteraceae > UBA3006. Next base: position 328 of record CAITUB010000043.1, read on the forward strand.
GCCGGTCGTGGTCGCCCAAGTTCGGGTCGTCCGTCTTCGGGTGGCCGTTTCGGTGATCGCGATTCGCGTCCAAGTCGTCCTCGTGGCGATGACGACCGTCCAAGTCGCGCACGCAGTTTCGATGACCGTCCAGCGCGTCCGCAGTCAGATGCGCAACGTCGTGCCGATGAAGTCCGTTCACGCACAGGTGGCCGTCGCTATGACCGCGATGCAGCACCGCGTAACGATCATCAGCAAGAGCGTTGGAACGATGAGGGTTCAACTCGTGCACCACGCCGTGGATCGGGAAGCCGTGACAACGATGCGCCAATCCATTTGGAGCGTGATGAGAAGCGTGCCTCAGCACCAGCTTTAGCTCACGTTGAAGCAACGGTTGGCAAAAAGATCGCTGGCATTGTTGGCGATCCTGCAGCGAAGCGTTTGATTGGAAAACTTGCACTTGCACTCGATGCATTTGAAAAGGGTCGTTACCAGGATGCAAAACGAATCATCATTCCAATCACGCGTGAGTGTGAGGGAGTGCATCTCATTCACGAAATTGCTGGTCTTTCGTTGTATCGCCTCGGTCAATGGCGCGATGCTGCCGATCACCTAGAAAAGGCACGCGTTGCGATGCCTGCTTCGACGTTGAATCATCCAGTACTTGCTGACTGTTATCGCGCGCTTATGCGTTATGAAAAGGTTGACGAGTTGTGGAAAGAGTTGAAGGATGCTTCACCGGATCCTGCAATTGTTGCTGAAGGTCGCATTGTTGCGGCTAGCGCACAAGCCGATAAGGGCGACATACAAAATGCCGTTCGTATCATGCAGCAGACCAAAAAGGATCCTGCGAAGGTTCGTGAACACCACTTACGCGAGTGGTACGTACTTGCAGACTTGTATGACCGTTCAGGCGACGTGATTAACGCGCGCGAATGGTTTAAGAAGATTGCACACAACGATCCAGACTTCTCGGACATTCGCGATCGCCTCACGGCAATCGGTTCGCACTAACGCGTTTTCATTTCCCGCAATACGAACCCCGTTCGTAGCTTCGGTGAAAAGAATGTTGATTTCGGTGGCATGAGCAAACCCTCGTTTGCTGTGCGCTGAATTTCGGCAACGCTCACTGGTCGAATCAATATCGCAGCTGTTGCATCGCTCGTTTGTAGCTCATGTTGAACTTCGGTTACTCCGTGCTGATAGCGAACTTCGTGTTGCACAGAAGACAACGCGTGTTCGAGGTATGCACTGTCAAGGTTTCTCACGCCTGTAAACCGTTCAGCAATCGGCGTGAGCCAATGAGTTCGGCCAGTTTTTGCAACGAGGCACAGAGACCCGCGTTCATTCATCTGTGACAACGTTGTTGGACCAACTGAGTCTGCGTCGTTGATCGTGAAAAATGGCGAAAGTGCTGCTGCCAATTGTTTGTAGGTGATGCCTTCATATAAGCGATGAATAGCGGCGACGCTGAGTTGCTCGTCGATGAGTTCATTGATGTACGTCAGTGTGAGTTCAGCGCCAGTTGACTTGCTGTTCGTTCGCTCACGAGTTTCATCGCGGTATGTGCGGCTAATGGCGTAGCGATGATGCCCGTCAGCAATCACCACTGGGTGCGCTGTAATAGCAGCAGATATTTGGGTTATGCGATTGGTGTCGGTTACGCGTTCGACACTGTGCACGACCCCAAGATCATCGGTAATTTCGCCAAGCAACTCGGCCGGCTCTGTAAGCAGAGCTGATAAGCCCTCAGCTAACGACAAACCCCACACGGGGGACAAGTTGGCATCTGTTGCACGCGTCAGTTCAAGACGATCGGTTTTCGCCTTCGGAGTGGTGCGTTCGTGCGGGAGTACTCCGCCAGCGCCTTCATCAACTACCTCGAGTGCACCAATAACCCCAACAACATTGCGAGGTTTACCAGTCGAATCGGTGAATCGCATTCGGTACAACGTGAACGAAGGTGTCTCGTCGCGCACCAGGACGCCATCACTGATCCACTGATTCAGTATCGATGCAGCATGCTCGTATGCGTTGCCCGCAGCGGAAACCGGCATGTCGATGTGAACGATGTTGTCTTCATGCCTAGTGGCTAGAGCCAATCGATCGGCATCCGAAAGCACGTCATATGGCGGGGAACAGACATCGTGTAGTTCGATATTGCGCCGATAACGGAGCGCCTGAAACGGTTCAAAACGAGGCACAATTACAGTGTGCCATTGAAGCCAGCAATTTTGTGCGATCTAGACGGGGTCGTGTGGCTCATGCACCAACCTATTCCCGGTTCGGTTGATGCCATTTCTCGATTGCGAGAAGCGGGTCATCGCGTACTGTTCGTGACCAATAATTCTCACTCATCGGCCAATGAGCAGGCAGCGGTTCTTGAAAGCATTGGTATTCCAGCTGTTGGCGATGTGGTTACTGCGTCGCAGTCCGCTGGTGCATTGCTCCATGTTGGTGAGCGCGTGTTGACATGTGGCGGTCCAGGAGTGATGCAAGCAATTACTGATGCTGGTGCAATTGTGGTCGGTCGATCTGATGATCCAAACCTTCCAAAAGACATTGCAGTGGATGCGGTAGTCGTGGCCTTTCATCGAACATTTGATTTTGCTGGTCTGACACGATTGTCGGCAACGATTCGTCAAGGTGCTCGTTTCATAGCGACCAATGACGATGCAACGTATCCGACACCTGATGGTGTCATTCCGGGAGGCGGAGCAATTGTTGCCGCTGTTGCAACTGCCAGCGGTGTTCAGCCAATTATTGCTGGCAAGCCATATGCACCAATGGCGAAACTTGTGCGCAGCGTGCTTGGTAATGCTGACATATCTGGTGCGTGGATGGTGGGAGATCGAGTGTCAACCGATGGTGCCTTTGCCCGCACGCTGGGCTGTCATTTTGCGCACGTGCGCAGCGGCGTGGCACACAGCGCAGACGAAGTGCTTAATGCTGAGTTTGAAGGAAACGATTTGGCATCGTTCGCCGATTTCATAGTTCAGAAGTACAGCTAGCGCAGTGAGTACTCGTCGTGTTCGGGTTGATGCTGCCCTCGTGCAACGTGGGCTTGCCGATAACGCAACCACTGCAAAAAAATTCATCGAAGATGGCGTGGTATTGGTAAACGGGTCAGTGGTGTTGACTCAGAGCAGGCAAGTTGCGCCATCAGATGAGTTGTTGGTGAAATTTGCCGATCAATTTGTATCGCGCGGTGGGATCAAATTGGATGCTGCACTTTCGCAGTTCGGCATTGATGCAAGCAACAAGCGAACTCTTGATGCAGGTGCATCAACGGGTGGGTTCACCGACTGCTTGTTGCAACGTGGCGCTTTGGCAGTAGTTGCAATTGACGTGGGTAAGTCGCAGATGCATGAACGAGTTGCAACCAATGAACGTGTTGTTGTTATTGATGGGTTCAATGTTCGCCAATTGTTAGATGACGAGCAGGATCTACCGCAGCCTTTGCGAGGAGCCTTCGACCTAGTGGTTGCCGATTTGTCGTTTATTTCATTGAAGACTGTGAGCCAGGCACTCACCGCGCGGCTATCTCAAAACGGTGACTTGGTGGTGTTGGTCAAACCACAGTTCGAGGCCACCAAGCTTGAAGTTGATAAGAGTCAGGGCGTCATCGCCGACCAGGCCATCCGTGACCGCGTAATTGGGGAAGTGAACGTATCCTTTGCGGCGCTTGGTTGGGCAGTGCACGGTTGCGTCGAGTCGCCAATTCATGGCGCTGAGGGCAATGTTGAATATTTGGTCTGGTATAGGTTTAAGGCGTGAACTTGTTGGATTTGGGCAGATAATGGCAAATATTTTCGTCATCGCTCATCATTCGCGTACCGAAATTCCGGTCTTGCTCGCTGATCTTCGCTCGTGGGCAACGAGTCGTGGCCACGAACTATGGATGAACGACTTCGATGCACAAGCATTGAATTGTCTCGAACTCTCCAACCCACGACATCCAATGGATGCCGATCTTGTAGTCAGCCTTGGTGGCGATGGAACCGTGTTGCGGGCTGTGCACATGCTCGATGGTGCACCGGTTCCAATCCTTGGTGTGAATGTGGGAACGCTGGGATATCTCACTGAAATTGATCCTGAAGAATTGATCGATGCGTTAACAAAATGGGAATCCGGAGTTTCTGGTACCGACTACGTAATTGATGCCCGCATGATGTTGAGCGTTACGTTGCATAAAGCAGATCGCTCGGCATCGGTTTCATGGCGTGCATTAAATGAGGCCGTGCTCGAAAAGCATCAATCAGGTCACACCATTTGGTTGGACTTGGTCATTAACGGTCAAGACTTTGCTCGCTATTCGGCCGATGGCCTCATCGTTTCCACACCAACTGGGAGCACGGCTTACTCCATGAGCGCACGTGGCCCGGTCGTGTCGCCACGCCATCGCGCGTTGCTCATCACTCCGGTTTCGCCGCACATGTTGTTCGATCGATCGCTCGTCCTCGACCCACACGAGTCGGTACACATCAAAGTCGTGGGAACTCGTCCAGTTGATTTAGCAATAGACGGTCGTGGAGTGGCAAGCCTTACGCAAGACGATTTGGTCGTGTACGCACCAGACACGTGTCAGGCAATTTTCATTCGCCTGTTCAAGGAACCGAAGTTTCACCAGATCGTGCGAGCGAAATTTGGCTTGGGAGACGAATAGTGCTCACCGAGCTACATATTGAAAATCTTGGTGTTATCGACACACTCGACCTGCAGTTGTCTGAAGGTTTAGTTGCACTCACTGGCGAAACCGGTGCTGGTAAGACGATGATTGTTGAAGCAATCAACTTGTTGGTTGGTGGGCGAGC
>CAITUB010000044.1 GCA_903895515.1 uncultured Acidimicrobium sp.
GCGAGCAATGCCTTGCGGCCAGCGGTTGGTGCATCGGCATTTGCTTCGCCGCCACCCAACACGTTTGCTGCGTTAGCAAGAACGATCTTCTGGTTCTTCCAGATGATCATCCATACGTTTGCCGCCATCAAGATGCCGATGGTCATACCAATGGAAATTGCTACGTCATGACCAACATGGTTCACACCATCGGTGGTTCCCATGAAGTCCTGCCAGTAGTTCTTCACTGCACCGGTGATGAGAATTCCGGTTGCAAGTGTTGCGATTGATGCCCAACGGAACCACCACAAAGCGCGACGTGCGACCTTGTCGATGGTGATGTTGCGAGCCTTACCCTCGTCGCCATAAGCAGCGAGTGCTGGAACTTGTACCAAGTTGAAGTAGTACAACAACCCAATCCAGGTAACACCAGCAAGGATGTGTAGGTAACGGAACAAGCCGTCGCCGAGTAAATCTCCACTAAAAAGTTTCATGTAGTAATCCCCTTGTATAGGTAGGTGTGAGCGAAAATCGCCACTCCGCTTGGCTTCAAAACTAGCACTGCCCTTATGCGGGCTGTGGCTACTAGTTTGTAGGCGTCATGGCTGCTGAATTTATATATACGTGTTACAAACTTGCCCGCTTCTACCCACCCGACCGCACGGTTCTAGAAGACATTTCACTGTCGTTCTACCCTGGCGCGAAAATTGGCGTTATTGGATCGAATGGCAGCGGTAAATCCAGCCTGTTGCGCATTATGGCCGGCGTTGACGACGGCTACACCGGCGAAGCGCGCCTGACCCCGGGGTTCACCGTTGGAATGCTTGAGCAGGAACCAATTCTTGACCCAAACAAAGATGTGCTTGGCAACGTGATGGATGGCGTTGCACCAATTCGCGATTTGCTTACGCGCTACGAAGAAGTAACCGCAATGTGGGGCGACCCCGATGCAGACTTCGACAAAGTAGGCGCACTGCAAGCAGACCTTGAAGCAAAAATTCAGGCAGCCGATGCATGGAGCCTGGAACGCAACGTAGAAATTGCGATGGACGCGCTGCGTTGCCCACCAAACGATGCTGATGTCACCAAACTTTCTGGTGGTGAGCGTCGCCGTGTTGCATTGTGTCGTTTGTTGCTCAGCCGCCCCGACCTGTTGTTGCTGGACGAACCTACCAACCACTTAGACGCAGAAAGCGTTGACTGGTTGGAGCGTTTCTTGCAGGAATACCCAGGCACTGTTGTGGCAATTACCCACGACCGTTACTTCCTCGACAACGTGGCGAAATGGATTCTTGAACTTGATCGCGGTCGCGGCATTCCATTTTCGGGCAACTACACCAGTTGGTTGGAACAGAAGCAAGAACGCCTTGGTAAAGAAGAAAAAGCAAACGATGCACGCAAGCGCACGCTGCAACGCGAACTTGAATGGGTGCGCATGGCGCCAAAGGCTCGTCAGTCGAAAGGTAAAGCGCGTCTTGCTGCATATGAAAAGTTGCATGCAGAAGCACAAGCATCTGACGGTGTCAGCGACAGATTAGAAATCATGATTCCTGCCGGCCCGCGTTTGGGTGACACCGTTATTGAAGTGAAGAACTTGGTAAAGGGCTTCGGCGACAGAATGCTGATTGAAGACCTGACCTTCTCGCTTCCACCTGCAGGCATCGTTGGCATTATCGGACCAAACGGCGCGGGTAAAACC
>CAITUB010000045.1 GCA_903895515.1 uncultured Acidimicrobium sp.
ATCTGTCCAACTTTCAACTTCTAAACGTTTCAGCCGGGCGTTGCGAACGAAGGCAAAGTATTCGGTATCGCGAACAAGGTTTGATGCAATTTTTGCTGGTCGACGATCTACTGGGTATTGGCGAATCAGAATCCATGCCTGCCCAAGGATTTCGTTAAATGCAGCGTTGAAGCCGCCATTCACGATGTGGCCGCGGCGGCCTGCAATAGCGATGAGTGGAGGGAGTATTCGCTGCAACACAATTCGCGCCGCCAGTTCATCGTGGGCTGCACGCTTCACAAGCGCAAACAGAAATGCATCGCAGTTTTCATAACTGGTGTCTATTCCGTATCCGGCACGAAGAAGTACTTCATCAAGATGATCAATTGGACCGCCCGGAAGATCCCATCGATTGATCGTTCGCAGCGTTCGAGGCTGAGCGGCGATGGTTCCCCATTCCGTGACGAGCTTTCGAACCAGCGGGGCAGAACCCGCAGGATGGGTGAGTGATGGACGTTGTGGTGTTGGTCGTGTTGTGGTCATGCACAGGATCATCTGGAATGTCGGTCACTGTGGTTCTCACTGGCAGACTCACCGAAAGTCTCACCGCGCAGCAAAAACCCTGTCAGTATTGGGTGATGCGCATTACTTTGCCGTCAGGAACCCCAGCCGAAATTGATACATCGGTAGCAAATCCAAAGATGGGTCTAGTGATTGCTCCAGACATTTTTGGACTTCGTCCATTGTTCGCCGACCTCGTTTCGCGGTTAGCAAACGAATGGCAGATGGCTGTGATTGCTGTTGAGCCATTTCCAGGCAAAGAGTTGTCTCCCGATATCAGTGAACGCTTCGCCGAAATGGCCAAGTTGGACGACGAAGTTCACTTGCGCGATCTCACCGAAGCTGCCGATGCGCTGGGTGTTGATCGCGTTGGCCTCATCGGATTTTGCATGGGCGGCATGTATTGCTTTAAAGCAGCACGAAGCGATCGCTTCGCGAAGATCTCAAGTTTCTACGGGATGATTCACGTTCCTGAAGGTTGGCAGAGCACAACTCAAGGTGACCCGATGGAATATTTGTATGCAGGTCACCCGGAACGTGTGTTGGCAATTATTGGTGCACAAGACCCGTACACGCCGCCTGAGCAAGTAACTGAACTTTTTGAAAGTGGAGTAACGGTGTGTGAATATCCGCACGCAGTGCACGGCTTTGCACACGATGCAACACGTCCTGCGCATCGGGCCGAAGATGCTGCCGATGCATTTGCTCGCACCCAAGAATGGCTGCTTGCAGAGTAATTAACTGGCGCGAATTTCCATTCGGTCGCGCATCAAAATTTTGTAACGACGATCGTGCTGTTCCAACCAACCAAGTCGAATGAAGCTAGCGATTGCTTTGTTCACGCGCTCACGTGAAGCGCCAACCATGCCGGCAAGTTCTTCTTGAGTTACAGGTAATACGAACTCGTTGCTTCCACTCGATAACTCGAGCAAACGTTTTGCTGTTCGGCCAGTGACATCAAGGAACACACTGTCGGCGAGTACTTCGTCCATCGTGCGCAACCGAGTGGCGAGCAATTTAATGACTCCCCACAACATGGTTGGGTTCGCTTCCATTTGTTCGCGCACTGGTGCGTAAGGAATACGCAAGACCGAGCTCTGTTCAATGGCACGTGCCATTGCGCTACGAGGACCTTCGTCGAGCATGCCGAGCTCGCCAAACAAGTCTCCCGACTCCATGAGCGCAAGCATGCTCTCGCGGCTGTCGAGCGGCTTGTTGCCAATGGCAATGGCAATGCGTCCGCTGAGTACGACGAACAGCGCGTCAGGGACGTCCCCTTCATTGAACAAGACATCGCCGCGCTGAAGGTTTTGCGTTTTTGCTTGAGCGCAAATGAGCGAAAGTGCGCTCGTTGGGGTGTCTGCAAAAAACGATGTATTTGCGAGAATTTCTTCGTGTGTCATGCGAACTATGACGGTACTACCCTAAATGAACGTGACAACCGTGCCGAATGAAAATGTTTGGACAATTGTGGTTGCCGCAGGCTCTGGCGCTCGGTTTGGTGGCCCAAAACAGTTTTCAATGCTTGGTGACCGCCGAGTTTTGGATTGGTCGGTAGAAACAGCCGGCAGTTGCAGCACAGGAGTAGTGGTTGTTCTTCCAGCTGCTGATGCAGAACGCGAGGGTAGCGTTGCTGGTGGCGAAACACGAAGTGAATCAGTTCGCTGTGGGCTTGCAGCCGTTCCAGCAGAAGCCACAATTATTTGTGTGCACGACGCTGCTCGACCTTTTGCCAGCGCACATTTGTATCGCGAAGTCATCATGCAGGTACATGCTGGTGCGGAAGGCGCAATTCCTGCACTGCCAGTGACGGACACCATTAAGCAAGTGAATTCTCAAAATATTGTTACTGCGACTCCTGATCGGTCTTCGCTTGTTGCCGTGCAAACACCACAGGCCTTTCGCGCATCTGTGCTGCGTTCGGCGCATGCATCATCACCAGAAGGCACAGATGATGCGACACTGGTAGAAGCGATGGGAAAACAAGTCGTCGTTGTCGCTGGTGAAGTAATGAATCGCAAACTCACTGCGCCAGAAGATCTTGAATGGGCACGCGCAATGGCGCGTACTGAGGCTTAGGAGTACATCATGGCGATACGTACACGTGTAGGACAGGGTTTTGATATTCATCGTTTCGTTGAAGGTTCAAGCGATCGCGTGTTGGTACTGGGTGGTGTGAAATTTCCAGGCGAGAAACCACTTGCAGGGCACAGCGACGCAGATGTCATTGCACATGCAGCCGCCGATGCATTGCTTGGCGCTGCAGCACTTGGCGATATCGGTATGCATTTTCCTGATACCGACCCGCAGTGGGCAAATGCAGATTCATTAACACTGCTTGCACATGTTGCCAAGTTGGTTCGAAACGCTGGATATGAAATTGGCAATGTTGATTGCAGCATTGTGTGCGAGAAGCCAAAGATTGCACCGCATCGCGAAGCGATGCAGAAGTTGTTGTCCGATGCCGCTGGTGCGACGATCACCGTAAAAGGTCGACGCGCTGAAGGTCTTGGAGCATTAGGTCGAGAAGAAGGAATTGCCTGCTGGGCAGTTGCAGTCATTGAAAGGACTCAGGCATGAAACCACGAAGCACAGGCGGTGGTCGCGGACCATCACGTGGAGCACCACGAGGAACGAAAAAACATCGCGGAGGCAAACCAGCGCCGCGCGAACATGACGGCCCACGTGCACCGCGTCCAGACAAGCACAGCCTTGGTGGTTCGCAAGTAGAAGGCCGTCAGGCAGTTCGCGAGTTGCTGATTGCGCGCAAACGCAAGGCCTATGAAATTTTGATTTCAAATGATCTCGACAAAAACGACATTATTGACGACATCATCGAGTTAGCAAACGACCAGCGCGTTCCTGTTCGGTTCGTTCCACGCAAAGACATTGAGCGTGAAGCACGAAGCGAAGCACCGCAGGGCATTATTGCCACTGCTGCCGGAATTCCTGAAGTGGAAATTGGTGACATTTTGAAAAATGCTTCGCCAACGCGTAAACCATTCTTTGTCGCCATTGATGGCGTTACAGACCCAGGCAACCTCGGTGCAATTTTGCGTTCGTGTGATGGGGCAGGTGTTGATGCTGTCGTGCTTCCGCGACATCGCGCTGTGCACATCACGCCTACGGCAGCAAAATCTGCAGCAGGTGCAGCAGAGTACGTTCCGATGTGCATTGTTGGCGGACTGCCAACGGCACTGAAGCAACTCAAAGACGCTGGGGTGTGGATTATTGGTCTGCACGATGCTGCCGACAAGAACATCTTTGAAATGGGGTCCCTCGCAAGCGAGTCCGTGTGTTTGGTGCTTGGGGCTGAAGGACCAGGATTATCTCGTTTAGTTCGAGAACGCTGTGATCTATTGGTCAGTATCCCGATGCTGGGCGCGTTGTCGTCGCTGAATGTGTCGGCAGCTGCCGCATTAGCCACCTATGAAGTTGTGAGGGCACGCACAACGAAATAGCCAAACGCCCGTATCATTGAGGCGCTCAATGAAGTACGCCGGGTTAGCTCAGGGGCAGAGCAACCGCCTTGTAAGCGGTAGGTCGTGGGTTCAATTCCCACACCCGGCTCTGAAATACCGACCATGACTCAATCGGTGTGCCCTAGACGGGTACGGTAAATGTATGAGTCAAAACGCACGTCGCCCTCGCCGTGGACCAGGTTCCAACGGTTCTAGCCTCAACTCAACGATGTCAATTGTTGTCGCAGCAGTTGCCGTATTGCTCGGCTTCCTCATTTTGCGTGACATTGGTGGCAGCGATTCATCAAGTTCAGATGTGCCAGCTGATCCAGCCACAATCGACACCGTGGTTACTGACACCATTCCTGTCGACGTACCCGTCACTGAAACGACATTGACGCTGACGGCGTTCAAGGTGCAAATTGCGAATGCTTCAAAAGTTTCGGGTAGCGCAGGCGATCTCACAACCCAGCTTCAAGGTCGTGGGTTTATTGTTCAGCCAGCGATCAATACCGATGCCGCAACACCAAAACAAACGGCAACCATCGTGTATTACAACCCGACTAGCGAAGCCGCTGCAGCACTTGTTGCGACAACGCTTGGTGGTGTTGCAACTGCACCAATGCCAACTCCAATTCCAACGGAAACTGGAAACATCGGTGAAGCAAGCGTGTTGATCCTGCTCGGTACAGACCTTGCGGGCAAACCACTTCCTGCAGCTGCCGGCTGATTAACGCTTCGCGAGTAATTCGCGAGCCGCTTTTTCAATACAAGTCAGTGTTTGTTCCAGGGCTGCTTCTTGGCCATAGGACTCCACCAAACTGATTGCTTCAATTCGTGATCGTTGCTCGGGTTGAGCATCTCCACAAATAACGAAAACGGGTTTTCCGGCTTTAATCGCGAGTTGTTGAACACCGCCAACGACTTTGCCGTTAAAGCTTTCCTCATCAAGAAAACCTTCACCGGTGATCACTACATCGCAATTGTTGATGTGTTCGTGAAGGCCAACTTCGTCAGCAACAATGTCAAACCCAGGCACGAGTTTTGCGCCAAGTGCTGCAAGCCCACCTGCGAGACCGCCAGCGGCGCCAGCTCCTTCGATTTCGGAAACATCAACACCATATTCGTCTTTATAGGTTTGTACGAGAGCGTGCAGTCGAGATGTGAGGAATTCGATTTGTGCGGGTGACGCACCTTTCTGTGCACCAAAGAGTTTGGCGGCATCAGTGAATTTTGCGCGCACGTCGCAAGCAACAAGAAACTCCACACCACGTAAGCGAGCAGCAGACTTGATGGCCCGAATGGCGCCAAGGCCTCCGTCCACAGTTGCGGAGCCTCCAACACACACGATGATTCGCTTTGCACCGTCGTTTAGCGCAGTGTCGATGAGTTCGCCAGTGCCAATGGTTGTTGCAGCGATGACATCATTTTTTAACTTTCCTCCAACCAAAACGAGGCCGGAAGCACGCGCCATTTCAATGACTGCAACGTCTCGGGACAGACGCCACTGCGCATCTACGGGTAGGCCAAGAGGGTTCGTTACGCGATTCGTACGGTTTGGTCCACCAAGAACTTCAAGTGTTCCCTCGCCGCCATCGGCAATTGGTAGTTCGATGCATTCATGGCCGTTTTCCCAACAAGCATGACCAATAGATGCAGCGACTTGAGCCGCGGTTGCGGTTCCTCGAAACTTATCGACGGCTGCAAGTACACGCATGCCTCATAGGTTAGGTTGCGCGACCTAACATGACCTTGATGTATCTACGAGGAAGACTCCAATGGTCGCTCCTCGTTGTTTCGTTAGTGAGCGGCATCATTGCTGTCATGTTGTCTCGTCATGACAGTGGCGATTCAATTCCCGCAGTTACCACGGTGGAATCAACGATTCCTCAGACGACAACAACTGTGTATCAGGAACCGGTGTACTACACCGTTGAGTCAGGGGATTCACTTTTTGGGATCGCTGAAAAATTTGGACTCAACATGGCCGAACTGATGAACATCAACGGCATTACAAACCCGGATCGGGTTGATGCTGGTCAGCAATTGAAGTTGCCGCCTGCCACAGGATTTGTTGCTGTTGCGGGCTCGACAACTATGTTGCCGTAATTATTTTTGCGACTTGCGGTACGTTGCAGCGATTTCAGCAATGTCGCGCATGATGCGAGCAATGTCAAAATCTTTAGGCGTGTAAATAGCGGTTACGCCATTCGCTAGCAAATTTGCTCGATCAGATTCTGGAATGATTCCGCCAAGCACTACTGGTGCGGTTACTCCGACTGCGGCAAGTTCAGAAATCACATCGGGAACGAGTTGCAAGTGTGAACCAGACAAGATGGAAAGACCAACAACATCTGGGTCTTCGTCTCGTGCGGAAGCAGCAATTTGCGCCGGCGTTAAACGAATGCCCGAGTAGACCACTTCCATTCCCGAATCGCGTGCAGCAACAGCGATCTGTTCGGCACCGCTGGAATGTCCGTCTAGGCCTGGCTTTGCAACCAAGAATTTTGGTGGTCCGCCTGGAAAGGTGCGCACAAATTCGGCAACGTCGGCAAGCTCGGTGGTGCGTCGACCCGCAGCAGCGCCAACGCCAGTAGGCGCGCGGTATTCGCCAAATACTTGGCGCAGCACTTCGCCCCATTCGCCAGTGGTTCCGCCTGCTTTCGCCAGTTCAACAGAAGCATCCATGATGTTGGTGCCTGTTTCGGCTGCCGTACGCAATGCAGCAAGTGCCGTATCCACTGCGCCTTGGTCTCGAGATGCACGCCATGCAACGACATCATCAATCATTTGTTGTTCGACGCGATGATCAACTTTCAAAATGTTGTCGGCACCACTGAGTGGAGAGTCGGTTGATTCTGTAAACCGGTTCACACCAACAACAGTTTGTTCACCGGTTTCAATTCGACGCGTTCGCTCTGCCATTGATGACACCAAGCGACCTTTCAAAGAATCGACCGCATCGAAAGCACCACCCATTTCGACAATCTCGGTCATTTCTTTCCACGCAGCATCGCGAAGTTCGGCAGTGCGAGCTTCAATGACGTGCGAACCGTTAAAGATGTCTTCGTGCTCGAGCAGATCGGTTTCAAATGCAAGCACTTGTTGCATGCGTAGCGACCACTGTTGGTCCCATGGGCGAGG
>CAITUB010000046.1 GCA_903895515.1 uncultured Acidimicrobium sp.
CCGTGCATGCAGAACGGAATATCTGCGCCAAGTTTTGAGGCTGCGATGAGGTCTGTGTAGCCAGCCCAGCGAAGTACGGCCGCAGCATCTGCTGATCCGCCGCCAAGTCCGCCGCCATGTGGAATGTTCTTTTCAATATGAATGTGCGCGGTCTTCCCGCAGAGTTGCAATGCACGGGCCACAAGATTGTTGTCATCAGTTGGCACGCCACTTGCAAATGGGCCACTCACCGTCATTCCCGAATCGCCGTCGGTAATGGTGAGCACATCGTGCAATTCGAGCGACACCATTTCGGCGTCAATGAGATGAAAACCATCTGCGCGCACACCGGTGACTTTGAGCGACAGTGTGAGTTTTGCTGGAGCAATGATGTGGGTCATGTCAGGCTTCCTGTGTTGCAATGCACAGTCTGCCCCAATCGGCCACATCAAGTTCTTCAGCTCGCGACTCTGGCGAAACTCCAGCAGCAGCAAACTGTGCAGGAGTAACCATGTTGGACAAACAGCGGCGCAACATTTTGCGTCGTTGACCAAATCCAGTGCGCACAAGTGCAAACAGTTTCTGTGGGTCGACGTTGTCTACTGCAGGTGTTGCCTTGCGTCGAATGTCCACCATTGATGACGACACGTTTGGCTTTGGCAAAAACACGGTGGCAGGAACGTCGGCGGCAATGAATGCATCGGCCCAAAATGAAATTTTCACGCTGACTGCGCCGTAGGCAGGAGTGCGCGGTTTGGCAACGAATCGTTCTGCAACTTCTTTTTGCACCATGACCAGTAAGTGATCAACTGCCGGTGCGTAATCAAGCAAATCGGCAACAAGTGGGGTGGCCACGTTGTATGGCAAGTTGGCAATCACGTGCCACTTTGGTGAACGCTCAACGAGTGGGCGCCAATCCAAGTGCATCGCATCGGCGTGCAATACCTCAACGTTTGGTAGGTGTTTTACAACATCGCGCAACACCTCAACCACTCCGTTGTCTATTTCGACGGCAACAATTGTTGCGCCGGTTTCGGCAAGAGCAAGCGTGAGTGAGCCAAGACCTGCGCCAATTTCAAGTACGAAATCATTTGGTCCAACGTTGGCGAGGCGTGCAATTTTGCGCACAGTGTTTGGGTCTACAAGAAAGTTCTGACCAAATGCTCTGCGCGGAGCAAGACCGTGCTTGTTCAGCAGGTGCGAAATGTCGTTGTGAGAGTGCGTCACCAGGTGATCTTTACGGGAATTGGTGCATCAATGAGGTCGGCAAGTTGCGTGAACTGCGTTGAGTTCAATTGCACGGTGACTCCAGCAGGAACGTTCACTCCGAATGCGCTGGTGCATTTCAACGAACGTCCGTTGTTGATATTGGTAATGGTCAGCTGAACGCCAACTGGTGTGATTGCAGAGAAGCACACAGGATTCGATGAATAACCAAGTTCGGTGAAGGTTGCTCGACCCGTGATGGAGTTGCTACTGGTTGCTGGGTATGCAACTGCTGCCGAACCTGATGGCGCAATTGGTGGTGGCCCACCAAGAATGACTGATTCAGGAATTTCATCTTCAACAACTGGAGGGATTGTCGTTGTTGTAGTTGAGGTACTCGAAGACGAACCGCCAGCTGCGAACGAAAACACGGTGAGTGCGAACAATGTGAGAACGGAGAGAGCTCCAATTCGTCGACGCTCGTAAACCGAAAGAACCACTGGCTAAACGCTACGGAGCAATGCCGGGAAACGCAAGGCAAGCATTGCGTGTGGTGTGTTGTGCAAACTGCGCAACGGGTTCGCCGCGAAGGTCGGCAATGAATGTGCCAACAATTGGCACGAGTGCTGGCTGATTTGGTTTTCCACGATGTGGAATAGGTGCAAGGAATGGCGCATCGGTTTCGAGCAACACGTGATCGATAGGGCACCACAGTGCTGCGCGGCGAACATCGTCAGCAGTTTTAAAAGTGACGATTCCGCTAAACGATAAATATGCACCGCGCTCAACACATTTCCGTGCCTCTGCTTCGTCGCCAGTAAAGCAATGGAAAATGGTTCGTGCAGGTACGCCTTCAGCATCCAACACATCAAACGTGTCGTCCCACGCATTGCGCGTGTGAATGACCAGCGGAAGATCGTGCGTGTTAGCCAACTGAATTTGTGCAGCGAATACTTCGCGTTGCACGGTGCGGTCGGAATGGTCGTAGTAGTAATCCAGCCCACATTCACCAATGCCTACAACTCTTTTTGAGCCAAGAAACGAAGCAATGGTGTCAATACCGTTCTTTGCATCGTGCGGGTGCAAGCCAACGGTTGCCCACACGTTTTCATGTTGTGCGGCAATGGCAATCGCTTGTGCGGTGGTGTCAGCGTCGGTGCCAATCACGATCATTTTGCTTACGCCAACTTCGCGTGCCGCAGCAATTGCGCTTACTTGTCCGCCCGGAATGGTGTCTTCATATACATGGCAATGCGTATCGATCCACTCAAGAGTTGGGCTCATACGGTGAGTCGAGGGAAGAGAGGCTGACCCTTCACAACTTGTGTGCCACCCGTGTACTGGCCCCACGTGGTGTCTGCATTAATTCGCAAGTCAGTGATGTTGCCGGTGAGGCCGATGCGGTTCCAAATTTCTTGTGTTGTCGTAGGCAATGCTGGGTTAGCCAAAATGCTGACGATAGATCG
>CAITUB010000047.1 GCA_903895515.1 uncultured Acidimicrobium sp.
AAATAACCACGTGTTGTGAATTCATGTGTTCAACAGCGTCGAGCAATTCTTCGGTGGATGGGTTCATGGTTTGACCACCCGTCACCACACCTTGCACACCCATTTGCCCAAACAGTTCTGCCAAACCATCACCACTGCAAATAGCAATCACTGCGCAATTCACCGCAGGCAACGACGCAACCGCCGACTTCTTCGCAGCACCAGCACCCATCGCCGCCTCACGCTGCGCATGTTCTTCTTCCATCTCTTCAAACAAGTCGGTTACGCGAATGTTGAACGGTTTGCCGTCCAACTTCAGCGGCGCCTCAATAGCTGCACCAATGTCGTTGGTGTGAATGTGGCAGTTGTACAAACCTTCGCCACCCACCACCACAATGCTGTCGCCAATTTCGCCCCACGCAGTCATGAACGCGCGATGCTGCGAATCGTCCAAGTTCAACAAGAACATCACTTCGTAACGCAACTCCGAAACATCTACTGCGCCATCGGCACCCGCGCGCAACGACACTGCTTCCAACTGTTCTGCACTTGGCCCAGCAACATCTTCAGGTTCTGGCAATGCATCACCGGCAACAACATGCAACGCCGAATCAATAAACAACATGAACCCTGCGCCACCGGCATCAACAACGCCTGCGTCTTTCAACACGGGCAACAACTCGGGTGTGTTGGCCAACGCCGCACGTCCGGCATCACGAGCTACACGCAACATGCCAACCAAACTCTCACCACCACTTGCAGCAGCAACCGCAGCATCGGCAGTTTCGCGCACCACCGTAAGAATGGTTCCTTCAATTGGTTTCAACACCGCTTCATACGAAGCCACACTGGCTGCCTTCAACGCCGCAGCAACTTCGGGCGCCCCAGCAACTCCACCAGCAACGCCACGCAACTTGCCAACAAGCCCGCGCATCACCTGGCTCAAAATCACTCCACTATTTCCGCGCGCTCCCATTAGCGAGCCGTGGGCAATGGCGTCGCATGTGCCGCCCATGTCAACAGCTGCCCCTTCAAGTTCTTTCACTACTGCGTCCAGGGTGCGGGCCATGTTGGTGCCGGTGTCGCCGTCGGGCACGGGGTACACGTTTAGGCGGTTAATGCCTTCCATGTGGGCGCGCAGCGTGGTGCGAAACGTAATCAGGGTTTCGCGTAGGGCCTCGGCGCCTAGGGACTCCAGCATGGGCATTGACAAATAGTACAGATTTGCCCCCGCCCTAGACCCTTTTCACACCCCCAAATTGTCGCCACAATCCCTGTTTCTGTAAGAATTTCCCACAGCCAGAAAGCAGGCCCCCGGCCCGCCCCAAAGGAGAACCATGCAAGGTGTAGTGAAGGCATACGACCCCGCCAGTGGCGATGGCGTCATCATGTGCGACTCCAATATGAACGATTACGAACTTGCACCCAATGCCCTCGAAGGTTCAATCTTTCGCATGCTTCGTCAAGGCCAGCGCGTCGTGTTTCAACTGAACGACAAGCAGCAGGCAGCACACATCAGTCTCGGTTCCGAAGCCGACATGAAAACGCCGGGGTACTAACCATGAGTGGCAAATCACAAAACGCAGCGCTAAAAAAATGGGTCGCCGATTGGGCCGACATTTTGGAACCAGACGATGTGTACTGGTGCGATGGCAGCGAGCAGGAATACAACGACCTCTGTGAAGACTTGGTACTTGCCGGCACCTTCACCAAACTGAACGAAGACAAGCGCCCAAATTCGTACTGGGCGCATTCCGATCCGGGCGACGTGGCTCGTGTTGAAGACCGCACTTACATTTGTTCCACCAACAAAGTTGATGCAGGCCCAAACAACAACTGGCGCGAGCCAAGCGAAATGCGCGCCGACATGATGGCTCTATACAAGGGTGCTATGCGCGGCCGCATGATGTACGTGGTTCCATTCAGCATGGGACCACTTGGTTCACCTATTGCTCACATTGGCGTGCAACTTACCGACAGCGCATACGTTGCGGTAAACATGCGCATCATGACCCGCATGGGCCAAGGTGCACTCGATGTGTTGGGCAACAACCAGTGGGTGCCATGTGTGCATTCCGTTGGCGCACCTCTTGCACCAGGCCAACAAGATTCTGCATGGCCATGCAACCCGGACAACAAATACATCGTGCACTTCCCCGAAACGAGAGAAATCTGGAGCTTCGGCAGCGGTTATGGCGGCAACGCCCTGCTTGGCAAAAAGTGTTTCGCGTTACGCATTGCTTCAGTAATGGCACGCGACGACGGCTGGTTGGCCGAGCACATGCTCATTTTGAAACTCACCAACCCGCAAGGCGAATTCAAATACATCGCCGCCGCGTTTCCTTCCGCATGTGGCAAAACCAACCTCGCCATGCTCGTTCCAACCATTGCCGGCTGGAAAGCCGAAACCATTGGCGACGACATCTGTTGGATGAAGTACGGCCCAGACGGCCAGTTATATGCCATTAACCCTGAAGCCGGTTTCTTTGGCGTTGCACCATTCACCAGCGACGAAACCAACATCAACGCCATGCACACCATGACGAAGAACTCCATCTTCACCAACACCGCACTGACCGCAGATGGCGACGTGTGGTGGGAAGGCATGACGAAGGAAACTCCAGCCGGAATTACCGACTGGAAGAACAACGCATGGACAAGTGCAAACGAAGCACCAGCAGCTCACCCGAACGCTCGCTTCACCGCACCTGCCAGCCAGTGCCCAAGCATTGCCCCCGAATGGCAAGACCCTAAGGGTGTGCCAATTTCAGCAATCCTCTTCGGTGGCCGCCGCCGCACCACAGTTCCACTAGTGACCCAAGCATTTGACTGGAACCACGGTGTATTCCTTGGCTCCATCATGGCCAGCGAAACCACAGCAGCAGCTGGTGGCGCAGTTGGCAAACTGCGCTTCGACCCAATGGCCATGCTTCCGTTCTGCGGCTACAACATGGCCGACTACTTCAAGCACTGGCTACAAGTAGGAACAAAAACCGAAGCCAGCAAACTGCCACAAATCTTCTTCGTCAACTGGTTCCGCCGCGACGAAGACGGCCGCTTCATGTGGCCTGGCTATGGCGAAAACAGCCGTGTTCTCAAGTGGGTATTCGAACGCCTCAACGGCACCGCCGAAGCCGACAAAACCGCTATCGGTTACCTACCGAACGCAACATCACTCGACACCACAGGCATGCAGATTAACGAAGCAGATCTGCAAGCCATTACATCGGTAGATGTTGACGGCTGGCGCGAAGCTGTCCCCCAAATTCGCGACCACTACGCCGCCTTCGGTGACCGCCTGCCAAACGAACTTGCAACGGCGCTAGACACGTTGGAGAGTTCGCTTAAATAGCTTCTAAAACTTTTGGGACATACACGGCGAAGCA
>CAITUB010000048.1 GCA_903895515.1 uncultured Acidimicrobium sp.
CTCCACCTTTCAAGAAAATTCCGTGAATGCGCTCGGTTGGCATGATGTGCTGGCGAAGTGCAGCAACATTCATGTATCCGAGCACTGCGGCATCAAGTGCGTTTTTACCAAGGTGCGGCGACACGGCAGCGTGTGCTGCTTCTCCCGTGTATTTAGCCAAGCAGTGCTGAATAGCAATTGCATTCATGCGTGCAAGTTCGCGGTCTGCTGGGTGAATCATCATTGCTGCGTCGATGCCAGTGAATGCACCCTTGCGCGCCATTTCAATTTTTCCGCCGCCACCTTCTTCTGCGGGCGTACCCATCAAGCGCAACCGACCGCCTGCTTCTTCAGCCAAACCGGCAAGTGCAAGACCAGCGCCAAGCCCTGCTGCAGCGATGATGTTGTGTCCACATGCATGGCCAATTCCAGGCAGTGCGTCGTATTCGCACAGTACGGCAACTGTGGTTCCCTTCGACCCAACTGCAACATCGAATGCGGTATCCAAGTCGTACGCCTTGCGCGTTACCTCCAACTTGTGATCGCCAATTGCGTCGGTCAAACGCTTGTGCGCGAAATGCTCTTCATAGTTTTCTTCTGGGTGAGCGTGAATGTCATGACTGATACCGACAAGATCATTTTTCAGTTTGTCGATTGACTCACATGCTCGTTGCTTCAAAGACTCACGAAGTTGGGTTGTAGACATGGCTAAATGGTAGCCAACTGACCTAATTAATGGTCAAGGTGCCCATCATGTTTGGGTGAATGTGGCAATGGAACGGGTACGAGCCAGTTGCCAGCAAAGGAAGATCAACGGTTTGACCGGCAGCCACATCAAGGCTGAATGAATCGTCAAGGGGCATGAAGTTGTGGGCCACATCGTCGTTATTTCTCAGTTGAATGAGATCACCCTGCATCGTTCCTTCGGGAACAGTAAAAGTGAAGTTTGCGATCGAAATCTCAACTGTTTTACCTGATGGTGTGACTTCGGCAGAGGACGAACCACACCCAGCTAAAACAGGAACCACAATTAAGGCAAGAAGAAACGCGCGCACAGAGTTACCGTACATTGCTCGCCGTAGAATTTCATGTCGTGATCGTGATTGATGCCCAAAAACTTTCGGCATCCCGACCAAACCGTCCACTGTTCACCGATATCTCCCTCACCGTTTCCGAGGGCGACCGAATTGGCATTGTTGGATTAAACGGTTGTGGCAAAAGCACACTGCTACGCATTTTGAGTGGTGAATACTCGCCAGACAATGGCGTAGTGCATCGTGGACGAGGCGCGCGTATTGGAATCCTCGCTCAACAACCAGTACTCCCCGCCGGAACTGTGCGCGATGCGGTTGGAGAAGACTGGCGCGGAGAAGCCATGCTCGACAAGTTGGGAATGTCTGGATTACTCGATGCACAGACCAACGAACTTTCTGGTGGTCAACAAAAACGTGTTGCACTGGCCCAGTTGCTGGTGAACGAATGGGATGCACTCATTTTGGATGAGCCAACCAACCACCTCGATCTCGATGCCATCTCCTATCTAGAGGAATGGTTAGCGCAATACCGCGGTGGGCTGTTACTCGTTACACACGACCGACACGTACTTGACCGTGTAACCAACAAAGTGTTGGAAATTGATCGTGGTTCTGCATACATGCACGTGCCAACCAGCAAAACTGCAGGTTCCGGTTACGCCGCGTACTTGGCTGGTCGCATTGAGCGCGAAGAGCGCGCAGCTACCGCCGAACAAGTTCGCAAAAACTTGGCACGCACCGAGCTTGCATGGTTGCGCCGTGGAGCACCTGCACGCACAACAAAACCAAAAGCGCGTATGGACGCAGCAAAAGAATTGGTTTCGCGCAAAGCAGAAGGCCCCGCGCGACAGGGCGAACTTGGTTTGTCACTAGGCAGTCAGCGACTCGGTTCAAAAGGCATCGAACTGCAAGGCATTGCATTTTCATGGCCCGCATCCGAAAAATCTGCCGAACACGAAGTACTCCATGCATTTGATTACACACTCGAACCCGGCGATCGTTTGGGCATCGTTGGTCCGAACGGCGCAGGAAAGAGCACGCTGCTCGATCTCATTGCTGGCCGTTTGAAGCCAACTGGTGGACATGTAGATGTTGGCGGCACAGTAAAGATTGGTTATTACGACCAACTCGGTCGCGAACTCAATTTGTCACAAACTGTGCGCGAAGCCGTCATGGGCGACAAAGGAAACCCATCGGTTGAAGACATCAACTTGATGAAACGTTTTTGGGTCGATGGCGACTCACAATTTGCTCCGCTCTCAACACTTTCTGGCGGCGAACGTCGTCGTTTGCAGTTGCTGCTCACGCTCATTGAACAACCAAACGTATTGATGCTGGACGAACCAACCAACGACCTCGACCTTGACACACTGCGTGCACTTGAGGAATACCTCGACGACTGGCCTGGAATTGTGGTGGTGGTGAGTCACGACCGTGTGTTCCTGGACCGCACAGTTATTGATGTTTTGGCGCTTGACGGCGAAGGTGGAACACGCCAAGTGGTTGGTGGCATCGCTGGCTGGCTGCAGCAACGTGGCAAGCAAACCACTAACCAAACTGCGCCGAAATTGAAATCTGCACCTGCTCTAGATTCAGCGCAACCGACAAAAGTGAAGCCTGCAAAGAGCCCAAGCACACTGCGGCGCTTGTTAGGGCAAACCGAGAGGACGCTTGCACAAGCAACCGAAAAGCTGCAGAAACTTGAGCGCGAGTTGTCTTCAGTTGGAAACGACCATGTTGAGCTCGCGCGAGTGAGCGCCGAACTTGCACTCGCCCAACAAAGCGTTGATGCGGCAGAAGAACATTGGCTGACTATTGCTGCAGAAGCAGAATCCCAAGGAATAACCTCGTCTCAATAATGTCAGCGTTTCAATTTCAACTTCGTCAGGCAAAGCTTTCTGACCTTGCAGAGATTGCCGCATTGCTTTCTGAAGGTTTGTCCTTTGACGGTCTTGTTTTTGTCCAGACTGCTGAAGAACTTGCAGAAGAGTTCGATGGAACATACTGCGATCTTGAGCAAGATGTCATTGTCGCTGTTCATGAAACAAACATCATTGGCGTGGGCTACACCATCTTCTTGCCGTCCGATACCAAAGAAGAGCGCTGCTACATTTTTGGCACAACCAAACCGCAGTTTCGAGGTAAAGGTGTTGGAACTGCGGTTATGCAGTGGGCTACTGAGCATGGTGACTCATTACTGCGCTCGACGAATCGAACTCTCCCCAAATACTTGCGCAGCGACATGAGTGCAACAAACTCAACCGCAGGAGAACTTTTCCAAGATTTCAAGATGAATCCAGTTCGCTGGAACGATGATTTGATCATTGACCTCATCACATCCCCTGAAGTATTCGTTGCACCCGGCTATTCGATTGTTCCTTGGGATGCTTCGCGAGACGAAGAAGCACGAATTGCAAAGAACCAGGCATTCACCGACCATTGGGGTTCTACCCCAACAAGCGAAGAGGGTTGGGACCAACTCGTTCATGGTTCTACAGCGCGACTTGATCAATCCTTTTTTGCACTTGATCAGAACGAAAAGATCATCGGAGTTCTGCTCTCCCATCGTTACGAATCTGATGACGAAGTTCTTGGAAAACGCATCGGATGGATTGACAAGCTGGCAACACTTTCAGAACACCGCAAGAAATCGGTGGGCAAGTCGCTCATTACCCACGCGCTCGCGGCTTTTAAACGCGATGGCTTAACTCATGGCGCACTAGACGTAGATACAGAAAATCCCACTGGTGCATACGGTTTGTATACATCAATGGGATTTTCAACTTTTCGAGGAAAAGTAACTTACGAACGAAAAGTTCAGTAATTACTTAGTTTTTGGAACACACATCAAACCGGTGATTTTCTTGTCCAACTTTTCGTAATTGATGTTGTACACCTCGGTCTTAATTGCAGCCTTTGTTGCGCCGCGTGAAAACCAGTTCATTGCCACGCCGTTTGGGTAGTCCTTGCGGAGTGCTGAACAAGTTGAATATGTCTTTGGTGGAATCTGCTTTGCAGATGCTGCTGTAATTGGTGCAACTGATAACACCAAGCCGGATAGGAACAGGGAGGTAATGATTTTTCTCATGTAATTAACCTAATGATTAATTACACATTGAAACGTGTTCAGATGACGTCTGTGACGAATGACATTACTTTGCACAATCACACACTGTGCAATCACAACTGCACGATGTAAAAAATTACTGTGTGCTGATGCTTGCCCTAAATTCACCTTCGCGCATTTTTTGTTTCGTTGCTGCGCTTGGCTCATCGAGTCGTTCAATCGTTACGCCAACAATGTCGGCAGTGCATGTGAATAGGTGCGGGTAATTACCTACAGGCGATCCTGTGTCTACACCAACATCAAATGTTTCTCCACTCATCGAATACACGAGGGGCACCGTTTTTTCAATTCGCACACTTCCCGCTTCACGATCATCTACAAACATCGTTGCAACTCCGCCGGCACCGAATCCGCCGTCGTATGCAAAGTCCACAACGATCACGTGATGCCCCGCATTCAGCGTTTGGGTGTCCATAACTACCGAATGCACGTGGCCAAACCAGTTGTAGTGATACGTCGGATTGCCTGATTCATCTATATACAGAGACCAACCCGCCATGTTGCCGCCCTGACACGCAATCACGCCATGTGCGCCGCCTTCTGAAACCACAATTTCCGCGGTCATCCTCCAGGAGCAGTTCTTCACATTCAGCACCGAGCTCTCAGGCATGCGCACATGAGCCCGCGTGTACGTCACCTTGTTGATTCCATCCAGTGAATGCGGCACGGCAAACTCGCCATTACGAGGCGAACCCGCATCACGCAAAGGGTAAATGTCGTACTGAATTGCATTCTGATGAAACAACTCTTGCAATTCGGCAAGTTTTTCCGGGAACTTCTCTGCAAGATTCACTGCCTGGGAGAAGTCTTCGCTGATGTTGTACAACTCCCACACTTCTTGTGGTCCATCAAAATCGAGACCCTGCAAACGGATCCACGGCAAACGACCGTGGAAACACGAAGCCATCCAACCCTCGTGATAGATGGCGCGATTACCCAGAATTTCAAAGTATTGAGTGGTGTGCGTACTTGGAGCATTGGCATTGTCGAATGAATACGCCATCGATGTTCCATGAATTGGCATCTGTTCGATGCCGTTCACGTGTGTTGGGGCTTCAATCCCAACCAATTCATAGATCGTTGGCACAAGGTCGATTACGTGATGGAACTGTTCGCGCAGACCACCTGCATCACGAATCTTCTTTGGCCAACTAAGCGCCATTGCATTACGGGTTCCGCCAAAGTGTGAAGCAACCTGCTTCATCCATTGGAATGGCGAGTCAAGCGCCCACGCCCAACCAACATTGAAATGGTTTTCGCACTTTGCCGTACCGAAGTCGTCCATGTGTTCCAGTAGCCACTCAGGGTCTTCTGGAACTCCATTTTGAAACGATGGCGCGCTCCACGCTCCGTGGATAGTTCCTTCAGCAGATGCACCGTTGTCGCCAGTGATGTACACCACCAACGTGTTGTCCATAATGTTTAGGCGTTCGAGCGCGTCGATTACACGCCCAACTTGTGCATCGGTATGCGCAAGGAACCCCGCAAAGGTTTCCATGAGTCGCGAAGCAACCGGTTGGTAACGCTCTGGGTAATCGTTCCATGCAGGCACTTGTTCTGGTCGTTTAGTAAGTGCCGTATTCGGCGGAATGACACCGAGCTTCAGTTGACGCTCGTAAATTTCTTCACGCAGTACATCCCAGCCGCCATCAAAGTGACCTTTGAACTTGTCTATCCATTCACGTGCAACATGATGCGGTGCATGCAACGCAGGAGTTGAGAAGTACGTGAAGAATGGTTGATTTGGTCGCGACACTTGCTGTCGCTCGATCCACGCAATGGTTTGGTCTGCCAAGTCTTCAGTGAGGTGATAGCCGGGGTTGCCAACATGCGGAGAAATTGGCGTGGTCTGGTCGTATACGGGTGGTTCCCATTGCGAAGACTCCGCGCCAATAATTCCGTAGAACTTGTCAAAGCCCAAACCAGTTGGCCAACGATCAAATGGACCAGCAGGGCTTTGCTCCCACGAAGGCGCGAGGTGCCACTTGCCAAATACCGACGTTGCGTAGCCAGACATGCGTAACACCTGAGCCATCGTTGCTGCCTCGGGTGGTATCGCGCTGTCGTAGCCAGGAAACGAGTTCGCTATTTCAGTAATGCCACCCATGTGTACGGCGTGGTGGTTGCGACCCGTCAGCATCGCAGCACGTGTTGGAGAACACAGCGCAGTGGTGTGGAATTGGTTATAGCGGAGACCAACGTTGGCAATGCGATCAAGTGTTGGTGTTGGCACTGGACCACCGAAAGTTCCAAACGATCCGAAGCCCACGTCGTCCAGCAATATGAGCACAATGTTTGGCGCGCCTTCAGGGGCGCTCTGTCGACCGAGCTTGCTCGGTGTTGACTGTGCAATTAAACGTTCTGCCTTACCTGCAAAATTTGGGGTTCCTAACGGCAGTTTCTGCGCCATTAGGCAACAAGGCCTTTCACATCGAAGCAGCGAAGCGCATCAACTGCAGCATCTACGTTTCCCGCAATGGCTATTGAGCCATCGGCAAGCGCTGCACCAAGTGTTGTGGCACCAGAAAGCACGTTGGTCCATGCATCCAACGAGGTCGTCAATGTTGCATCAGCGTCGTCGCCCGAATATGGAACTGCCACATAGTTTCGAATATGCAAGCCAGTGGTGTTTCCATCGAGTTCAAACTTCAAGCGAATGTTGGTTTCGCCCACTCGTTCAGGAACAAGTAGCACGCGAAGAATGTGGACTGCTTTTTCATAACCAGCGCTGAGCAGAGTCGGCTTACGCAAGTGCACGTTCTTCAAGCGTGCAACATTTGCCATTCCATCCAACACACGCGCACGGGTAATGCACCAGTTGCGAATATTTGCGGCGCTCGTTCGCTGTGCCACCATGCGCAATGCCTTGGCAAGCAACGCGCGATCGGCATCTTCAGCACCTTCACTGCGCACCAACCAGGAACCAAGCTCTAAAGCCCAACGCACGTCGTCTTGTGTAAGGGCGTCCGAGACCTGTTTACGCACTGCTTCCCTACCGCCAAACCCAGCAATCAGTTTTGCCGTGCGCTCGCGCGGTGGCGTAGGAAACAAGTTGGCTTCATCGCCATCAAAGAATCCGAACAAGCCGGTTCGAATTTGTCGAACATGATGCTCAACCACTCCGTACAACTCAGATGTCAGGTAATCACCATCAAAAGTTTCTGGCAGATCAACCGATTCTGCAATTTCGGTGCTTGTCATTCCAGCGTTTGTGGCACGAACTGTTTGGTCCCACATGAATTGGATGGAGTCGCGATACTTCGTAACTCGGGTGGCAATTTCTTGCGCACCAGAAATGTGCGGACCATGTGC
>CAITUB010000049.1 GCA_903895515.1 uncultured Acidimicrobium sp.
GATCGCTTCTGGGTACTCGCTACGTACGTATATATAGCCAGTGTTTGCGCCAACAGCCCAACCGGCAATGGTCATGCCTTCAAGCAGCATGAACGGGTCGCCTTCCATGAGCATGCGGTCAGCAAACGTTCCGCTGTCGCCTTCGTCGGCGTTGCACACGATGTACTTGGTTGTGCCCGGTGCTTCAAGCACGGTGCGCCACTTGATGCCGGTAGGGAATGCTGCGCCACCGCGACCGCGTAGTCCGCTGTCGGTTACTTCGGTAACAACGTCACTTTGCGTCATGCCTAGCGCGCGCTTCAAACCTTTAACGCCACCGTTTGCTTCGTAATCCTGTGCAGAGCGTGGGTCAACAACGCCAACGCGCTGGTAAGTAACTCGTTGCTGACGCTTGATCCATGGAAGCTCGGTTGTAAGACCAAGACGAAGTGGGTGAGCGCCACCATTCAGAACGTCAGCGCCAAGCAAACTGGCAACATCATCTACAAGAACAGGACCGTACGCAATGCGGCCTTCTGTGGTGACAACTTCGATCATCGGCTCTAGCCATAACATGCCCCACGAGCCGTTGCGCACTACGCGCACACCCTTTTGTTTTGCAAATGCAGCAGCAACATCGTCGGCGCCTGCTGCGCGTGATGCTGCATCGCGAGGAACGTAAACGGTGACGCCTTCACCAGTGGTGTCAATGGACGCTTCAGGAATTCGCTTGGCGATGGCGTCGCCGATAATGGTTTCAATTGACGTTTCGTTTACGCCACCAATAAGTCGGCCATCAACAGATGCCGCTGGTCCGAGTGCGCAATGGCCCAAGCAGAACACTTCTTCAACAACAACCTTTTTGCCGTCACCTGCAAGCAGTGCACGGTCCCACACATCGCGACCGCCACGTGACTGACATGCCTCTGCACGACACACCTGCACGATCGGGCCAGCTGGTTCGTCGGTGCGGAAGTCTTTGTAAAAGGTGATGACGCCGTGAACTTCGGAAACCGTGACATTAAATACGTCAGCGAAAACAGGAATCAGATCTTTGCTGATATATCTGGCATGGTGTTGCACAGCATGTAATGCGGGCAACATGCCACCTTCAACGCCGGCAAATTGGCGGACGATGGCCTCAAGTTCGGGGAGCGATGCGTTGGTAGTCAAGGCTCACAAGCGTAGGCGAAATAAGGGCTAGAGCGACAGTGGGCTCTAAATTCAACCCTTTTTCGGGGCTACTTGAGCTTCTTGCGCGGGGGTTTGGCAGTGATGGCGTGATATTCGCGGAGCAGTTCGGAGGCGGAGACGGCCAGGGCGAAGGCAACCGCGTCGATAACAGCAAGGGAAGGGTTTGCTGTGCCTCGTTCAATTTGTCCCATGTACGAGCGATCGATATTGCATCGCCTAGCAAGTTCTTCTTGTGAGATCTGCAATTCTTTTCGACGAGTGCGAATATTCAGTCCAAGGTTCTGCGAAATATTCACGACCACTATGTATATGCCACTCGTCACAAATTATCTACTGATTGACAGCCCACGGGCAATAGTCCGCAGTTGTTGAGTGATATCTCCGATGGATATGTTGCTTATTTACATCGGCATAGTTCTGTCCCTCAATATATATATATATATATATTGAAATCAGAGCGACTGAAAAATTTCGCGAATTTCTTTTTCTGGGTCGCTCAGGACCACGAATTCAGTATTGATTTCCAATGTGCTTCTTACTTCGA
>CAITUB010000050.1 GCA_903895515.1 uncultured Acidimicrobium sp.
GGCTCTCTTCGTTGCCCTGCATGTCGCACACAAACAGTGCGTTTCCGCGCACATAAGCAATGTGTTTGCCATCTGGGCTAATGCGTGCGTCGTACATGGTTCCCGGCGCTGGGTTGTTAACCACAATTTCATGGGCATTGTGCATGTCGCTCACAAACAGGCGACCGCTTACGGCAAAGGCAACGTGGTGAACTTCGCTATCGCATGAAAAGGAAACGATTCCGGCTGCGCCTTCGCGTGCGCGTTCCCGACGAGCACGCTCTTGCGTTGATTCATTTTCTGAATTCGTTCCCGCGAGTAGTGCACGGATATCGGCAATACATGTTTCGGTGTTGCGTTCTGTGTGACACAACCACAACGAATTGACAGTGTCGTTTCCTGCTGCCGAGCGAAGAAACAGCACTCGCTTTCCATCTGGAGAAACAACAATGTTTCGCGGTTCACCAAGGGTGAGGCGCTGAGTTCGCGCATACTGCCGAGGGAACGTGTCGGTCATGCGAGCAGTGTTCCGGAATCGTCTAGTCGCACCGGAACGCCAACCCATTCGCGTTCGCACATCTCGGATGCAAGTTGAGAGTCGTTCGATGTTGCCCATGCGCGTCGTGAGTCGGGGAGGATGACCGAGGCGCAAATCGTTTCTGGGATTCCGTCGCGTCCGTGCATCACGCTGTAGGCCTCAAGTTTTGCCGGGCCAACTGCTTCGACAGCACTTGCTACTTGGCGCTTTGGCAATGCATCAACTTCGTTTTGGGGAGACGAATGCGCAAAACCGTTTTTCGGTGGCGTTGTTGCGTATGCACCGAATGCATGCTTGGTGGCGTACCCACCATTTGCCCACACGAAGCCGTGAGTATCTGGCTGTTCACGAACTTTAAGCATCGTTGTGGCAATGGCGTTCATTACATAGTTATTGAAAGGCCCGCCTGCAAACGACAACCCGCCGGTTGAGGTGAGTTGTTGGTTCAAGCTGAGACCAAGTGACTGTGCGCCAAGTTGAACTGCTGAAGGAAAGCACGAGTACAAGTCGATGAAGTCATATTCACTGGTGTGCTTGCCCGTGAGTTGTTGTAACTGTTCGCCACCTAAACGAATTGCTGGCGTGTCGGTGAACGACCAGCGATGAGAAATGAAGTTATGTTCGTGGCAGTCGGTTCCTGCTTGCGGGAACACCCATTTGTCACGCGCAATACCAAGCGCGGTTGCACGTTCTACAGAACACAAAACAAGTGCGGCCGACATATCGACATCGTTGTTTGAATTCATGAGTTTCGTATACGGGAAGCCGACCATTCGGTTAGTTGGTGAAGCGGTGCGAATCTGTTCTGGTGTGTACGACTTGTGCAGCCATGCATTTGGGTTGCCTTCTGCAACTTTGCTGAATCGCGACCACAGTTCGCTAATTAATTGCTGGTGGTCATGCACCGAACGCTGCGCTGCTGCACGCAATGCAGTTTCGAACATCGGGTAGATCTGGATAGGGAGTGCAATCTTGAGAGCGAGTTCGGCTTCATGGTTCATGACCAATTCATCACCCACGGCAGTTGGCGCTTCATCTGTCGAAGATTCTGGTGATGCGTTCATCCACTGCGGTTGCACTTCAGATTGCTTGGCCCGTCGGCGAGAGCGCGATGCTTCTCCGCCGGTGAGGATCACCATGTCGATCTCGCCACGAGAAATTGCCAATGCCGAATAGTTCACGAGTGATTGTGGAAGGTTTCCGCCGTGTGGAGTGAGACCCGTTACGCGAACGTCGAGTGCAAGTTCGCGAGCAATGCTTCGCCCCGGGTTCGGCTCGCGATTTGAAAGCGAACGCAATACGTGCAGCGCATCGATAGTGCCAAGCGCAGTTACTCCTGCATCTGCAATGGCGGCATGAACGGCCTGCGCCATGAGTTGGGTCGGGCCGAGCACGACGGATAGATCATCTTCGTGTTGCGAAATTTGGCCTTGCCCAACAAGTACAGGGGTGCGTGGGTCGAGCGTCACTTCACAAACTCTACTTTTCAATGTTTGCAAGCGATCTATTGGGTAATGGCTACGTGACCTATGCTCGCTTGCGGTATCTCTGATGAATTCTTCACTTACACCCCGCATTATTGCCCTTGGTTCTGACCACGCTGGCTTCGAACTGAAACAGCATCTATTGGCTGTGTTGTCGAAGGCTGGCCACACGGTCATTGATCACGGAACAGACTCCACGGAAAGCGTTGACTACCCGCCATTTTGTGCAGCTGCTGCACGCGATGTGCGAGATGGCAAAGCAGAGTTTGGCATCGTCATGGGCGGAAGCGGTCAGGGCGAACAGATTGCAGCGAACAAAGTGCATGGCGTTCGCGCTGCATTATGTAACGACTTGTACTTGGCAGAAATGGCCCGCTCACATAACGATGCAAACGTGTTGAGTATGGGTGGGCGAGTAGTGAGATTTGAATTAGCAGAACAAATCGTAGAAAAGTTTTTGACAACACCGTTTGAAGGTGGACGTCATGAGCGCAGAGTTGCACAGCTTGCAGAAATTGAACAACAAGAAGGAGCGCGCTAATGCCTTGGCCGTCAGAGACTCAGAGAGACACCGAAGTTTTTGGATTGATCGATAAAGAACGCGAACGTCAAAATACTGGTTTGCAACTCATTGCCAGCGAAAACTTCACCTCACCAGACGTGATGGAAGCAACGGGTTCGGTGCTTACCAATAAGTACGCAGAGGGTTACCCGGGCAAGCGTTACTACGGTGGCAATGCAGTAGTTGACGACATTGAAGCGCTGGCAATTGAGCGTGTAAAGAAGTTGTTTGGTGCAGAACACGCCAACGTGCAGCCACACTCCGGTGCAAGCGCAAACATGGCGGTGTATCTGGGACTCATTAAGCCTGGCGACACTGTGCTTGGCCTGAGTCTTGATCACGGCGGTCACCTCACCCACGGTTCACCAGTGAACGCATCGGGAATTTTGTACAACTTTCAATCGTTCCGCGTTGGTGCAACCGACGAGCGTTTGGACTTCGATCAAATTCGCGACCTTGCAATTAAGCACAAGCCGAAGATGATCGTTGCGGGAACCACTTCATATCCGCGCAGACTAGAACCACAGCCATTCCGTGCCATTGCTGACGAAGTTGGCGCGCTCATGATGTTTGACATTGCACACATCGCTGGTCTTGTTGCAGGTGGCGCGCATCCGAATCCAGTGCCGTACGCCGACGTGGTTACGTTCACCACGCACAAAACGTTGCGCGGTCCGCGTGGCGGTTGTATTTTGACCACTGCCGCCCATGCAGCAGCAATTGACAAGGCAGTGTTTCCGGGAAGTCAAGGTGGACCACTTGAACACGCAGTTGCAGCAAAGGCCGTTGCATTTCATGAAGCAATGCAGCCAAGCTTTAAGGACTACGCACAGCAAATTGTGAAGAATGCTTCGGCGCTTGCAGAAGCCCTGTCAAAGCAGGGTTTCCGCTTGGTTTCGGGCGGAACCGACACGCACATGATGGTGGTGGACTTGCAACCATTTGATGCCGAACTCACAGGCAAAGAATCGCAACTCGTTTTAGATGAAGCAGGAATCACGTTGAACAAGAACAACATTCCAAATGATCCGCGTAGTCCGTTCGTTACCAGTGGTGTGCGAATTGGAACGCCAGCGGTAACAACACAGGGCATGAAAGAGCCTGAGATGGCGTTGATTGCGGAATACATCGCAACAACATTGCGTAATCGCAACAACCCTGCAGCGGTGGCGGAAGTTCGCGCCAAGGTTGCTGCGTTGTGCGCCAAGTTCCCTGTGTACCCAAAGCGTGCGTGATTGATCTCACCGGCTATCTGATCGTTGGCCTATGCGCCGCGGTGGTAACAGCAATCCTTACTCCGCTTGTCGAGCGTTATGCCCGCAAGCGTCGATGGATGGCTGAACCAGACGAACGACGTGCACACCCGGTGCCAACTCCAAACGTTGGCGGCTTGGCATTCATTGGTGGACTTGTT
The DNA here is from genome assembly GCA_903895515.1 of uncultured Acidimicrobium sp. Taxonomy (GTDB): domain Bacteria; phylum Actinomycetota; class Acidimicrobiia; order Acidimicrobiales; family Ilumatobacteraceae; genus UBA3006. The sequence goes on from CAITUB010000050.1 coordinate 3,978, forward strand.
GCTGCGCTCATACTTGCGTGGCGAATGGATCGTTTCTCGCCAGTCATTTCTGGCAACTCCGAATTGATCGGCGTTGTTCTCGCAGCGTGTTTAATCACTGCGCTTGGTTTTGCCGATGACATTCGTGATTTGTCTGCGCCAATGAAAGTGACTGGAGTAGTGGTAGTTGCGCTGGTGCTGGTGTGGTTCGGCGTAACCATGTTTTATTTCCGCGTGCCATTCCTTGACGTGTTCGTGTTATCTAACGATTGGATTCCACTATTCACCGTGCTGTGGCTATTAGGAATGACTCAAGCGATCAACTTGATTGACGGACTTGATGGACTAGCGACAGGAATTGTTGCTATTGCTGCTGCAACATTTTTTGTGTACAGCAAACATCTTGCAGATCAAGGTTTGCTCGCACAACCAAACATTGGTCCACTCATTGCCATCATCACGCTTGGTATTTGTTTGGGTTTCTTGCCGTACAACTTCAACCCTGCGCGAATATTCATGGGCGATGTTGGTGCGCTGATGCTCGGTCTGCTGATGGCAGTGTCCACCAGCGTTGTTGGAGGCAGAGCTGACCCACAGCTACAAGGTGTGAGCGGGCAAACGTATTTCTTTATTGCGCCGTTGTTTATTCCACTGCTCATTCTTGGCGTGCCATTCTTCGACGTGCTGTTTGCCATTCTTCGTCGCACGGTAAGCAGGCAAGGTTTTGCTACTGCCGACCGCGGACACTTGCATCACCGACTGATTGCCCTTGGGCATGGGCCTCGTCGTGCCGTGGTTATTTTGTGGGCCTGGACGGCACTGCTGTCGACCATTGCTTTGTACCCGGCGCTTATTTCGACCAAGCCCAACTTCTGGCCCTTGCTCGCCGCGGCCATTGTTCTGGCGGCATTTACGGTGTTGCACCCCCGTTGGCGCCCCCACGAAACAGCCGAATAGAGCACAAACGCACGACCGGTTTGGTCGATTTGGCGGCCTCAAACTAGTTTGTACTTAGTTTCACAAGCGGTTCGAGCCTGAGGGGCATTTTCTCGTTGAAGTTCTTTCCTAAGAAGTTGGTGCCCAAGAAGGCATTGGAATCCGGCATGAGTGACACACTCGGTCGAGGCCCAGAGATGGCGCTGAGCGTGTTGGTGTTTACCGTTGTTGGCCTGGTCATTGACTCGCAAGTAGGAACAATGCCGATCGTGACCATTGCGTTGGTGGTGTTTTCAGTTGTCGGCAACTTCATCCGCATGTATTACACGTACGACGGACGCATGAAAACGCTTGAAGAACAGCGGTCGAGTGCGTCAATGGCGCACCAACGCGACAGGAGCCTCAGTGAAAACTGACGATCCTCAGTACGTGTCAATTCTTTCGATGAATGACCAAGGCCCAGCGCCCGAGGCTGCGATTGTGCGCGACATTATTAAGCACGGCTCAATTGTTGCCCCCATCTTGATTGGACTGAGCGCAGTGTTTTGGGGAGTGAACGGTGCATGGTCGGGTGCATACGGCGTCGTTTTGGTGCTGGGGAATTTTGCAGTTGCAGCCTGGATGGTGTCCTACACCGCCCGTATTTCGTACGCCCTCATGATGGGTGCAACGCTGTTTGGTTACATTTTTCGTCTAGCGGTAATCGCCGCGGCCGTATTTTTTGTCCGTAATGCGACGTGGGTTGAACTCGTGCCATTGTGCATGACTATTGTCATTACTCACGTTGGGTTGCTCTTCTGGGAAATGCGTTATATTTCTTTGTCGCTTGCTTTCCCCGGACTCAAGCCAAAACATGTAGCAAGCCCCACCGTTCAAGATTCAACAAGTAACTAGTCGATAAAGCAGGATCACAGTGTTCTCAACTCAATTCGCAGTTCAGAAGTTCGCACAAGTTGTCTCAGTACTTGTGTCGAGCGAAGGTGGAGAAGCAAAGCCTCGCGGTTTTAGCTTCCCTCCGATCAACACCATTCTTCGTTGGAAAGATGTTGTTCCGGGCATCAACAAAGTTGTCATCATCGCAATTTTGTCTGCGGTCATTGGAACAGCATTGTTCCTTGTTGCAGCAATGAAAGATGCGCGCAAGGCTCCAAAGGGAAGCCGCAACTTGGCCGAGATCATCGTTGAGTTCATTGAGAAGAACATCATCATGGAAACCATGGGCAAAGACGGAATGGGTTGGACGCCGTTCTTGCTCACGATGTTCGTGTTCATTTACTTGTGCAACTTGCCAGGAATTATTCCGTTCATTCAAATGCCAGCAACTGCTCGCATGGGTATTCCTGCATTCATGGCGTTACTCGTGTGGGTGGTGTTCAACGCAACAGGCATTAAGCACCAAGGTTTCTTTGGTTACTTCAAGAACGTGTTGTTCCCACCGGGAGTTCCAAAAGCGCTGTACATCTTGGTGACGCCAATCGAACTCATCTCAACTCTGGTTGTTCGTCCGTTCTCGTTGGCAGTTCGACTTTTCGCCAACATGCTTGCTGGTCACCTTTTGTTGGTTATTTTCGCCTTGCTTACACAGGCACTAATTCAGGCACAGACACAAAAATTCTTCCTCGTGCCAATTGGCGTTTTGCCATTCGCCCTGCTCATCTTCTTGACGGGCTTTGAGATCTTGGTTGCATTCCTCCAGGCGTACATCTTCACGGTTCTCACCGCGGTGTACATCGGTGGGGCAACGCACCCAGAGCATTAATTCAGATAGATCGAATACCGACAGATACCCACAAAAAACTAAACAACTAAACAGGAGATAAAAAATGGAAGCGTTAACACGAATCGCACACGCGAGCATTCGCGTTGCAGCAGAACTCACACCAGCTGAAGCAAAGGCAAATGCCGCTGCACAGATGGCGGGTCTTGCATACGGTCTCGCAGCAATCGGACCTGGCATCGGAATCGGAATGATTTTCGGTAAGGCCATTGAAGCAATGGCACGTCAGCCGGAGTCCGCAGGTATGGTCCGCACCACCATGTTCCTTGGTGTTGCATTTACCGAAGCTCTTGCACTTATCGGCTTCGTTGCCTTCATTCTGTTGAAGTTCGCCTGATCCAATGCGAGTTCTCGTAACGACACTGCAAGGTGGCCTGGTTCAGGTACGCGTTGCTTCTGATACCGCTACAGGCGGAACAGAAGCGACCGCTGCTGAAACCACGGGTCCGAACCCGATTGCACCAGAGGGCAAAGAGCTCATCTGGGGTGCTGGTTCGTTCCTCGTGTTCCTGGTCATCATGCGCGTGTTCTTGTTCCCTCGAATCAAAAAGGGAATGGACGCTCGTTACAACGGCATTCGCGAAGACTTTGAGTCGGCCGACTCAACTCGATCGGCCGCAAAGTCGGACGTGTCGAAGTACGAGGCTGAAATTGCAACGGTTCGCGCCGAAGCAGCAGCACGCGTCGACAAGGCACGCCAAACATTGGATCAAGAACGCGGCAACAAGATTGCAGAAGCCAACGCACGCATCGCTACGAAGCGCGCAGCAGCAGAAGCAGAACTTGAAGCAGCACGCAACGCAGTACGCGACCAAGTGGCCGCAGCCGTTGCATCGGTAACTGAACACACCACGCAGCTTGCAGTGGGCAAGTCTCCTGACGCGAGTGTGGTTCAGAAAGCCGTGCAACAAGTTATGCAGACTGGAGCACGTTCATGATTGCGCACGTCATTTCATTGTTGGCGAGCGAAGACCCAACCCAGACACACAGCTGGATATTGCCGGAAAACGCCGAAATTATTTACGGCGGTTTGTCGACAGTCATCGTTGTGAGCGCGTTGGTGAAATTCGCTGGACCAATGATCAAGAAGAGCTTTTCGGCTCGTACTGAGAAAATTCAGAAAGAGCTCGACGATGCAGCAGCCGCAAAGGTAACTGCAGAAGGCGATGCTCAGAATATTCGCAAGGCATTGGGCGATGTTGCTGGAGAGCGTGCACGAATTTTGGCTGAAGCAGACGCACAAGCATCTGCAGTGTTGGCCGAAGGTCGTACACGCATGACTGCAGAAATTGCCGAACTTGAAGCGAAAGCAGAAGCAGAAATTTCTGCTGCACGTGGACGCGGATCAGACGAATTGCGTAATGAAATTTCAGTTCTTGCATCGCGCGCAACGCCAATCGTGGTTGCCGCAACGATGAATGAACAGATCCACAAGGATCTCGTAGAAAACTTCATTTCGAAGGTTGGAGCAGGGCGATGAGTAACGCAAAAGTAAAGGCATATGCACAGGCATTGTTTGCCATTGCGCAGGCCGAAGGTGCCGCCGATGCAATTAGCAATGAGCTGTATGCAGTTGCACGCGCATACGAGTCGAGCGATGAATTGCGCAACGTTCTAGGCGATGCAACCATTCCATCCGAGCGTCGTTTGCAAGTTGTTGAGCAGTTGATCGGCACTCGCGCAAACCGCGCAACCGTGCAGATCGTGTCAATGATCGTTGCCAGTGGCCAGGTTCGCGAATTGCCTGCAGTATTTGATGAAGTCATTGCGCTTTCATCTGCTGGCAATAACCAAGACCTCGCTGAAGTACGCAGCGCAGTTGCACTCACCGACGATCAACAAACTCGTTTGGCTGCAGCGCTCAGCAAGGCAACTGGCAAAACAGTGAACTTGAAAGTTGTTGTTGACCCAAGCGTCATCGGTGGACTTGTTGCCACAGTTGGCGACAAAGTTATTGACGACACTGTTCGCACCCGCCTCGACAATTTGAAGACCCGAATCTGATTTCGTTCTGAAAGGACAAACACATGGCTGAACTAACACTCTCCGCAAGTGACATTGCGGCAGCGATTAATAAGAGTCTCGATGGCTTCCAGTCGTCAACCGAAGCACGCACCGTTGGTCGCGTGACTGAAGTGGGCGACGGTATTGCGCGCGTAAGCGGCTTGCCAGACTGCGCTGTAAACGAATTGCTCGAGTTTGAAGGCGGAATCGTTGGTCTCGCGTTGAACCTCGACGAAGACTCAATCGGAACCGTAATTCTCGGCGACGCCGATCACATTGAAGAAGGTCAGCCAGTGAAGTCAACCGGCAACATTTTGTCGGTACCAGTTGGTGACGCAATGTTGGGTCGCGTTGTTAACGCACTCGGCACGCCAATCGACGGCAAAGGCGACATCGTCGGATCAATTTCACGCCGTGTAGAAATTCAGGCGCCAGGAATTATGGGTCGCAAGCCAGTGCACGAGCCGTTGCAGACCGGAATCAAGTCGATCGACGCGATGACTCCAATTGGCCGCGGACAACGCGAGCTCATCATTGGTGACCGTAAGACCGGCAAGACCACCATCGCAATTGACACCATCATTAACCAGCGCGGACTTGGCGTGAAGTGCATTTATGTAGCAATTGGTCAAAAGGGTTCAACCGTTGCACAAACTGTTGAAGTACTTCGCCAATACGGAGCACTTGAATACACCGTGGTTGTTGCTGCACCAGCATCTGACCCAGCACCGTTTAAGTACTTGGCACCGTATGCAGGTTGCGCAATGGGTCAGCACTGGATGGAAAACGGCGAGCACGCACTTGTTGTGTACGACGACTTGTCAAAGCAGGCCGAGGCCTACCGTCAGATGTCGTTGCTTCTTCGTCGCCCACCAGGCCGCGAGGCTTACCCAGGAGACGTGTTTTACCTACACAGCCGCTTGCTTGAGCGCGCTGCAAAGTTGAGCGACGCAAACGGCGCAGGTTCACTTACTGCATTGCCAGTAATTGAAACCAAGGCTGGCGACGTATCGGCTTACATTCCAACCAACGTGATTTCGATTACCGATGGCCAGGTGTATTTGCAGGACAACCTCTTTAAGTCGGGTGTTCGTCCAGCAGTAGACGTAGGTATCTCGGTATCGCGCGTAGGTGGTGCTGCACAGATCAAAGCAATGAAGAGCGTTTCAGGAACACTGAAGCTTGACCTTGCTCAGTTCCGTGAACTTGAAGCATTCGCCACATTCGGTTCTGAACTCGACGCCATTTCGAAGGCACAGCTCGAGCGCGGTTACCGCTTGGTGGAATTGCTGAAGCAACCACTCAACAGCCCAATGCCAGTTGAAGAACAAGTAGTTTCAATTTTCACTGGTACCAAGGGCTACTTGGACGACATTGCTGTTGGCGACGTGCGCCGTTTCGAGAACGAACTTCTCGATCACATGCGCACCCGTCAATCATCAGTGTTGGCAGGAATTCGTCAAGACCCTAAGGCAGATGTGCCAAAGGATCTCGCCGACATCGTGAAGTCATTCAAGGCTTCATTCGTCACTTCATCCGCATCGGCAAGCGCTGATCCAACCGCCACATCTGCTGGCGAAGTTGGTGACGCTGCAAGCGCCAAGACACTCGCAACGGAGTAATTAGATGGCTGGCGGTCAAGAGCGTATTCTGCGCGGACGAATTCGTTCCGTGCAGGCGACCAAGAAAATTACACGTGCAATGGAGTTGATCGCTGCTTCGCGCATCGTCAAAGCCCAGCAACGTGTAATTGCCGCTGTTCCATATTCCGAGCGCATCACCGAAGTGGTCAAAGACTTGGCTGCAAGTGGTGCCGGAAGCGAATCACCATTCCTGAAGACTCGCGAGCAAATTAAGACCACGTGTTACGTGGCCATTACTGCTGACCGCGGTTTGTGTGGTGGTTATAACTCTGGTGTGTTGCGTGCAACCGAAGGTGAAGTGAAGGCCGACGTTCTTGCTGGCAAGGACTACTTGGTTGTTCCAGTTGGTCGCAAGGCCGAGGGCTACTTCCGTTTCCGCGGATACAAAATTGGCACTGGTTTCGCTGGTTTTTCTGATGCACCTGGTTATGCAGATGCAAAAGCAATTGGCGA